>ONMC01000097.1 GCA_900318745.1 uncultured Eubacteriales bacterium | reverse complement strand
GTCGATGCCGATCTCGCCGAATTCGTTCTCGATCAGAACCAGCTGTTCGCCGGCATATGCTTCTTTGATCAGCTTTTTGATGAGCGTTGTTTTGCCTGCGCCCAAAAATCCGCTGAAAATATCGATTTTTGTCATGTCAATCCCTCTTTTCGTCCGGGGAATCCCCCTTGTTCGTTCCTTATCCTATCACACTTTTTCAAATTTGCAAGCGCTACATTGTGGATTTTTTGTGAGCTTGCGGCGCAAATCCGAATCTTCGCGCAAGCGAACCGGTCGGGCAGGCGCGGATGCACCGTCCGCAGCGAATGCACTCCGTCGAATCGACCTGCGTCCTCGGGTCGATGCCCATCGGACAGACCGTTTCACACGCGCCGCACCCGACGCAGCTTTGCGCGTCGCAGGTCATGCCGAGCAGCGCGAACCGGTTGAACAACCCGTAGATCGCGCCGAGCGGGCAGAGCCAGCGGCAGAACGGTCGGGAGATCGGCAGAGAAATCAGCAGCAGCAGGACCAGCACGCCGATCTTCCACCAGAAGAGAAAGCCGATCTGACTGCGCAGCTGCGGCACCGTAACGGAAAGCGGGATCGCGCCGAACAGCGTGCCGGACGGGCAAAGATACTTGCAGAAGTACGGCACGAGCGTGTCGAACAGCGTCAGTCCGATCACGAGCACGAGCAGGACCGCGTATTTTGTCCACCGCAGCACGCGTTCGCCTTTGAACGTGCGCAGCTTTTTCGGAAACGGGATCTTATGAACCAGGTCCTGTACGAGTCCGAACGGGCACACGAAGCCGCAGATCCACCGTCCGAACAGCGCGCCGAACAGCAGCAGAAATCCGAGCACGTAAAACGGGAACGACGGCTTCTGCTTGGACAGCGCATTTTGCAGAGACCCGATCGGGCATGCGCCGATCGCCGCCGGACAGGAATAGCAATTCAGCCCCGGCGCGCAGACGATCTTGGTTTTGCCCGTGTCGATCGTGCCGAGGAAGAAATTGTGCAGCTTCGGGTTCTGCAGAAGGAACATCGCCGCCTGCACCGTCAGCCGCTTCCATTCTCCTTTTACCTTTTTTACTTCAGCCAATGCCGATACACTCCAGACATACGCGGATCGCCTTGCTCAGCACCGCCTGCGCCTGACCCGAGAAAATGCCGAGCAGCACAAACGCCGCGCCCGTCAGCACGAACGCGCAGAACAGACCGATACGCAGCGCTCGGTTCATCCGAGCAGGTTGTCGACGGTTGCTTTCCATTCTTCGTAATCCATGCTGCCGATCACTTCTCCGCCGATCTCATCGCCGTTTTTGTCGAAGAAGTACGTTGCGGGGATATACATCGAACGCGTGAGCAGCGGGATCAATCCGCCGACCGGCGCCAGCGCCGGATACGTTACGCCCGCATCCGCAAGCGTCGTCTTTGCGGCGTCGAGATCGTCTCCGACCCATACGCCGAGAATCAGCACGTTCGGATACTCCCGATGGATCTTTTCGATCTCCGGCAGTTCGCCCACACACGGTCCGCACCATTCCGCCCACACGTTGACGATGATGAGATCGTAGTCCGCAAAGACCGTCTGATCGATCGGCTCGCCGTCGAACGTCGTTCCGGAGAACATCATTTCCGTGTTGAATGCGCCGGTCTCCGGTGCTTCGCCCGGTTCCTCGGGCACGGCGGTCGCCTCTTCGGGCGCGGCAGTCGCCTCTTCGGGTACGGCGGTCGGTTCGACGGCCGCTTCGGGTATACGCACGGTGCATGCCGTCAGGCACAGCGCCATGCACAGCAGCAGGATCCGGATTCTTTTCATAAGGTTGCTCCTTTTGTTTTTTGTCAGTATACCACATGCGGCATGCTTTGAAAACAGTTTTCCGAAAAGGGGTTGACAAACGCACGATAAGCGTTATAATTGTGCATGTACAATAATCACAATTTAGGGAGGGCACATGAACATTCTGCAAGTGCAAAACCTGAGCAAGCAGTACCCGGGCTTCCGGCTCGACCGCGTCAGCTTCGACGTCGAGGAGGGCTGCATCATGGGCTTTATCGGACGCAACGGCGCGGGCAAGACGACGACGATCAAGTCGATCCTGAACCTCGTGCATGCGGACGGCGGCAGCGTGCTGTTCGAAGGCCGCGACCTTTGGGCAAACGAGACCGAATGCAAAAAACAGATCGGTCTGGTGCTCGGCGAGTTCAACTATTATAAGCGCAAGAAGCTCAAAGCGATCGCAGACGTCACGAAGCGCTTCTATCCGGATTGGGATGAGCAGACGTATCGGACGCTGCTGCAGCGTTTTTCGCTCGATCCCGAAAAAAGGATCAACGAGCTCAGTCAGGGCATGCGCGTGAAGTTCGCGCTGGCTTTGGCGCTGTCGCATCATGCGAAGCTTCTGGTCCTCGACGAGCCGACGAGCGGTCTGGACCCGGTCTCGCGCGATGAGCTTTTGGACATCTTCCGCAGCATCATCGAGGACGGCGAACACAGCATTCTGTTTTCGACACACATCATTTCGGACCTCGAAAAATGCGCGGACTACATCACCTATATCAAGCACGGCAGGATCGTCGTTTCGACCGACGCCGACAGCTTCAGGGACGCATACCGGCTCGTGTCCGGCGAAACGGAGGACCTCGAGCGGCATCGCGACCGTCTCATCGGCTACCGCGCGCACGCGTTCGGCTTTACCGGTCTGATGCGCAAAGAGGATGCGCAGGCGGCGGACGGACTGAAGGTCGCGCCCGCGGATATGGAATCGATCATGATCTACACGGAAAAGGAGGACGACCATGAAAGCGCTGCTGAATAAGGAATTCAAGCTCTGTCTGCATCCGGCGACGTTCATCTATCTTGCGTTGGTGCTGATGCTGCTGATCCCGAACTATCCGTACCTCGTTTCGTGCTTCTTCGTCTGCAACGCGATCTTCTTCTGCTTCCAGCAGGCGCGCGAAAACGGCGACGCGATGTACACCGCGATGCTGCCGGTCAGTAAAGCGCAGGCAGTCAGGGCGCGCGTATGGTTCGTCGTGATCATTCAGGCGATCGACCTCGCGCTGATGGCGGGCATGTGTGCGTTCGCGATCGTTTCCATGCCGCCGACGAACGCAGGCGGCACGGACCACGGTCTTTCGCTGCTTGCATTCGCACTCGTGCTGTTTGCGATCTTCAACCTGATCTATCTTCCGAGCTTCTATAAGACCGGCTACAAGGCAGGCACGGCATTCTTAAAGAGTGCGATCGGCGTATGGATCTGGCTCGTGCTCTGCGAAGGGCTGATGATCGCGTCCAACGCGGTTGCGGAAAGCGGCGCGGACATTGCGTTCTTCCGCTTTATCCATGAAAACATCGACTGCATGCCGAAGACCGAAGCGATGTGGACCGTGCAGGCGATCCTGTTCGGCGCAGGCCTTGTGATCTACGTTGTCTGCACGCTGCTTGCGGCGCGTCTGTCGATCAAGCGTTACGAAAAGGTCAGCGTCGCATGAAGCTGTCCGTCAATCCGAACGACAAAACGCCGATCTACCGGCAGTTATATGAACAGATCGCCTCGCAGGTGCTTTCCGGCACGCTGCAGCCCGGCGAAGCGCTGCCGCCGATCCGTACCGTCAGTAAGGAACTCGGCGTTTCGATGATTACGGTGCGCAGCGCGTGGGACGAGCTCATCCGCGACGGCTATCTGCTGTCGCGCACCGGAAGCGGCTGCTTTGTCGCGCCGATCAGCGAAGCGAACCGGCAGGGCAAGGTCAGTGAAAAGCTCTCCGCCGCCATCGACGAGACCGTCGCCGCCGCAAAAGCGCTCGGCGTCGGCGCGGACGAACTGTGCGAGCTGCTTCGAAGCCGGTTCTGAACACCCGCCGCGCGTATACGAACCGTAGGGGGCGACGTCCCCCGCGCCCCGGATCGATCAAAAAGCAGGACGGTTTCCCGTCCTGTTTTGCTTTTTGTTTAACTCAATTCGCTTGTGCCGGTACAGAGCTCGTAATACTTGCCGCGCTGTCTGAGCAGGTCCTCGTGGCTGCCGCGCTCGATGATCCTTCCGTGTTCGAGCACCATGATGCAGTCGGAGTTGCGAACGGTCGAAAGGCGGTGCGCGATGACGAACACGGTGCGTCCCTTCATCAGCGCGTCCATTCCTTTTTCGATGTGCTTCTCGGTGCGCGTGTCGATCGAGGACGTCGCCTCGTCGAGGATCAGCACCGGCGGATCGGATACCGCCGCTCTTGCGATCGCCAGAAGCTGGCGCTGTCCCTGCGAAAGGTTTGCGCCGTCTGCAACCAACTCGGTCTGATACCCGTCGGGCAGATGCGAAATGAAGAAGTCCGCGTTCGCGATCTTTGCCGCCTCGATGCACTCCTCGTCGGTCGCGTCGAGCCGCCCGTATCGGATGTTCTCCATGACCGTGCCGGAGAACAGATGCGTATCCTGCAGCACCATGCCGAGCGAGCTTCTCAGCGCGCTCTTTTTGATCTCGCGGATCGGGATGCCGTCATACGTGATCGTGCCGTCCGCGATGTCATAGAAGCGGTTGATCAGGTTCGTGATCGTCGTCTTGCCGGCGCCGGTGGAGCCGACGAACGCGATCTTTTCACCCGGATGCGCATAGAGCGTGACGTCTTCGAGCACCTGCTTTTTGCCGTCGTACGAAAAGTCGACGTCGGTAAAGCGCACGTCGCCGCGCATCGGGATCAGTTCGCCGTCGCGCTTCCACGCCCAGTGCCCGGTGCGGCGATCGGTTTCGATGAGCATTCCATTCTGTTCTTCGACGCGCACGAGCGTGACCGTACCCTCATCGCTGCAGCAAATGCAGCAGTGCTTTCCGGGAAACTTCTGCAGATGGCAAATGGAGCCCTGTACAATGCTGATCGTGAGGTCCGAGTGATCCACGACCAGAAACTCCTGATGCTGTGCAAACCAGGTGCCTTCCAGAAGGAACGGCTGTCCCGGCACGGGCGCCGCAAGCAGCACGCCGACCGTGCAGGTGATCGCATAAAAGATATGACTGAGGTTGTTCATCAGCGGTCCGACGATGTTCGCGTACGTATTCGCGTTCGTTGCGACATGACACAATTCTTCGTTCTGCACGTTGAACGCGGCTCTTGCCGCCTCCTCGTGGTTAAAGACCTTGACGACCTTCTGTCCCTCCATCATCTCCTCGATGTAGCCGTTGACTCCCGCGACCACGCGCTGCTGGCGCACGAAGTTTCTGCGGCTTCTGCCGCCGACGACGCGCATGACATAGAAGATGCAGATGCCCATGCAGATGATGATCAGAAACAGCGGGATCGACAGATAGATCATCATGCCGATGTATGCGATCAGCGACGTGACCGAAATCAGCATCTGCGTGAACGAGTTCTGCAAAAGCTCGCGGATCGCGTCGGTATCGTTGGTAAAATAGCTCATCAGCTCGCCGTGCGTATGTCCGTCGAAGAACGAGATCGGAAGCGACTGCATCTTCTCGAACATCTCCTTGCGCACCGCGCACAGCACGCGCGCCGAAATGGAGAGCATCAGACGGTTGAGCAGATAGTTCGTGACGACGGCGATCAGATACAGCGCCGCCATCGCGATCAGCAGCGCGATGTACTTCGCCATGTCGGCGCTCACGCCGTCCTCCAGGACCGCCACGAGCGGATCCATCATGTAGTACGTCGCCGTCGTTGCGGCGGAATACGCAATGATCGACAGCAGCGCGAAGATCAGCAGACCGACGCTGTTTTTATAATACCGGAACAGGCGCAGAAGCGTTTGCAGCGGCTTTTCCGCCCGCTTTCCGCCCATTTTGCTGTTCAAGGATCCTCCCGGCGGCATTACGCATTCGCCTCCTCTCTGACCTGCGATTCATAGACCTCGCGGTAAATCGTGCTGCGCGCAAGCAGCTCGTCGTGCGTGCCGACGTCGGAAATCGCACCGTGCTCCATGACGATGATCTGATCCGCGCCCATGATCGACGTGATGCGCTGTGCGATGATGATCTTCGTCATATCGGTCAGCGCGGAAAGTCCTTCGCGGATGCTGCGTTCGGTCGCGGTGTCGACCGCGCTCGTCGAGTCGTCCAAGATCAGGATCTTCGGCTTTTTCAGCAGTGCGCGCGCGATGCACAGCCGCTGCTTCTGTCCGCCGGACACGTTGCAGCCGCCCTGCCCGAGATCGGTTTCATACCCATCGGGGAACGCCGTCACAAAGCCGTCGGCGCAGGCGATCCTGCATGCCTCCCGGATCTGTTCGTCCGTCGCGTCCGGATCGCCCCAGCGCATGTTCTCGCGGATGCTGCCCGAGAACAGCATGTTCTTCTGCAGCACCATCGACACGCCGTCGCGCAGCGCTTTGAGACCGTATTCGCGCACATCGTGACCCGATACGCGCACCGTGCCGGACAGCACGTCGTAAAGCCGCGGGATCATCTGCACCAGCGTGGACTTGCCCTCGCCCGTGCCGCCGATGATGCCCACCGTCTGCCCCGCCTTGATGTGCAGGTTGACGTCTTTGAGGTTCAGAACGTCCGGGTTTCCGGAGTAGGAGAAGTTGACGTGATCGAACTCGATCTCGCCGGTTTCGACGACAAGATCACTTTCGGGCGAATCGATATCGATCTTCTCTTCGAATATTTCATTGATGCGGTCGAGCGATGCGCGCGTCAGCGACAGCATGATGATGATCATCGAGACCATCGTAAGCGAAGAAATGACCTGCGTGGAATAGCTCATCAGCGACGTGAGCTCGCCGATGCCGAGCGTTGCCGTCGGGCTTGCGATGCGCTGTCCGCCCAACAGCAGCAGCACGATCGTTGCGCCCCACATGATGCTCATCTGGATCGGTCCCGCGAGCGAAAACAGCTTTTGCGCATAGATCTGCGTGCGCATCAGATCGTCGGCGCTGCGGTTGAACTTTTCGACCTCGTACGGCTTGCGCACGAACGATTTGACCACGCGCGCGCCGATCAGGTTCTCCTGCACCGCGCCGTTCATGGTATCGTACTTTTTCAGCATCATGCGAAAGCGCTTGTGTCCGATCAGAACGAGCAGCAGCATCGGCGCGAGGATCAGCGGGATCGCGAAGACGAAGATGAACGACAGCCGCGTGTCGATGCGGAACGCCATGATCGCGGCAAGCACCATCATGATCGGCGCCCGCACCATGATGCGGATCATCTGCTGATAGGTATTCTGCATGTTGTTCACGTCCGTTGTGGCGCGCATGACGAGCGTTGAGGTGCGGAACTTATCGGTATTCTTGAATGAGAACTGCAGGATCTTGTCGAAAATCTTCTGTCTGAGGTTCTTTGCGAATCCCATCGACGCGACCGCCGACGTGCGCGCCGCCAGCGCGCCGCACAGCAGCGACAGCAGCGAAGCAAGCACCATCAATCCGCCGACCCACAGCACGAATTGCAGGTTGTTCGAATACGGGAGCTTTGAAATGTATTCCTGCAGCTGATATGTCTCTTTGTGATACAGACCGCCGTCGACCAAAGCCGCCATCAGCAGCGGGATCACAACCTCGAGCGCAACCTCGAAGACGATCAGCACCGGCGTCATGACCGAGGGCAGCACGTAGCCTCGGATGCATGGCTTGAGATGCCTGATCCCCGGCCCTTTTTCCTTTGTTTTTCCCATGTGATAACCAATCCTGTGTGTGATGCTACTATTATAGTCCCGCGCCGTCGGCCGCGCAAGCGGAAAACGCGTATTTCTTCGCAAGTTCACAATTGCGAAACGCCGCCGCTTTTGCTATACTCTTCTCATGGAACCGAATCAGAACCGCATCGTCGCCGTCGACGTTGAGACCCCGAACGGCAAGGTCCCCTCGATCTGTCAGATCGGGCTCGTCGTCGCGGAGTTCGGCGATATCGTCAAAACCGAATCGATCCTCGTGAACCCCGAAACGTGGTTCGACGACTTCAACATCGCCGTGCACGGCATCCTGCCCTCGGACGTCGAAGACGCGCCGACGTTTCCCGCGCTCTGGCCGCGCATCGCGCCGTTTTTTGCGGACAGCGTCGTTGTGGCGCACAACGCGGCGTTCGACCTCGGCGTCATCACCGGCACGCTCGAACGCTACGGCATCCCCGTGCCCGATATCACCTATGCCTGTACCGTGCAGATGGCGCGGCGGCGCTTTTCGCGCGAAACGTACGGCTCATACCGGCTCGATACGCTGTGCGCCGCGTTCGACATCCCTCTCGAAAACCATCATGACGCGCTGTGCGACGCGAAGGCCTGCTATCGGCTGTATCGCGAACTGCTCTGCGATTTCGGCGAGGACCCGCGCGACGTGCGTCCGTACCGCCGCAAAGTCAAGCCCGCGCCGATGCCGACCGGACGGTTTTCGACCGAATCGGAGACGGAGACGGAGCTTCGCAAGCTCCGAGAACTTCTCGACGGCGTGCATCCCGAGACCTTCCTGAACCCGGGCGATTCGATGGCGATCGCGCACTGGATGGACCGGCACGCCGGGCTCTCCGGCGAACCGCCGTTCGACGCGATCTTTGCATATCTTTACCGCATGATCTCCGACAAGCCCCTGACCGTCGCCGAGGCGCAGGCGCTGTTTGCTTTGCTGTCGGCTCCGTTTGGAACGCAGGCATAAAATCCGCCGGACGGCGGTTTATTCCCTGCGCACGAACGCGCGGCGGCTCTTGCAAAGCGACCGCCGTGCCGCTATAATATATATAAATATGCGTCCGCTTCGGACGGAAAGGTGCGCGCCATGCAAAAGCGAAGGCTGTCTTCCGCACAGATCATACCGCTCGGCTTTCTGCTGCTGATCCTGATCGGGACCGGTCTTTTGTCGCTGCCCTTTGCGACGGCAAGCGGTGTGCGCGCCCCGTTTCTGACCGCGCTGTTCACCGCAACCACCTCGGTCTGCGTAACGGGTCTTGTCGTCGTCGACACGTATGCGTACTGGTCTCTGTTCGGCAAGATCGTGATCCTTGTTCTGATCCAGACGGGCGGACTCGGCATCATCGCCGTTTCCTCGTCGCTGTTTCTGATGCTGCGCAAGACGTTCAACATCCGCAACCGCGCGCTTGTGCGCGACGCGTTCGATCTCGATTCGCTGCACGGCGTGCTGCGCTTTCTGCGCAGAGTCGTGCTCGGCGTGTTTACGATCGAGGGGATCGGCGCGCTGCTCTATGCGTTCGCTTTCGTTCCGCAGTTCGGACCGGTCCGCGGGATCTGGTACGCGATCTTCCATTCCGTTTCCGCGTTCTGCAACGCGGGGCTTGATCTGATCGGTCCGGAAAGTCTGATCCCGTACCGGCAAAACGCATACGTCCTGCTCGTGACGATGCTGCTGATCGTGCTCGGCGGTCTCGGCTACATCGTTTGGTTTGATACGGCGTCGAAACTGCGCGACTCCGTCAAAAACCGCTTCGGCATCCGCTGGTTCTTCCGGCACCTCAGCGAGCAGAGCAAGCTTGTGTACGCCGTCACGGCGATCCTGATCGTGTTCGGCGCCGGCGCAACGCTGCTGCTCGAGGCGCGCAATCCGGAAACGCTCGGATCGCTGCCGTGGGGCGCGCGGATCCTGAACGCCTTTTTCCAGTCCGTAACCTACCGCACGGCCGGGTTCTCCGCCGTTGTGCAGTCCGGGCTGACCGACGGGTCCGTGCTGCTCGGAAGCGCGCTGATGTTCGTCGGCGGATCCCCGATGGGAACCGCGGGCGGCGTCAAAACCGTAACGATCGCCGTGCTGCTGCTCGAAGCGTTTTCCTATGTGCGCAGGCGTTCGGAAACCGTCGTCTTTTCGCGGCGCATTCCTGCCTCGATCGTGCAGAAGGCGGCCGCGATCGTTGCGTTCAGTCTGATGCTCTCGCTGGTTTCGGTCGTTCTGCTCGTTTCGATCGATCACGTTGCGCTGCCCGACGCCATGTACGAAGTATTCAGCGCGACGGCGACCGTCGGTCTGTCGCGCGGGCTGACCCCGCAGCTGTCCATATTCGGCAGATGGCTGATCATCCTCTGCATGTATCTCGGAAGGATCGGTCCCGTTTCGCTGGCACTGTTCTTCCATCAGCAGCCGTCCGGCAAAAACGACATCCGGTTTGCGGCGGGACACTATTATGTCGGTTAAAACAAGGAGGCAAGTATGAAAAAATCCATCGCCGTTCTGGGGCTCGGCCGCTTCGGTCAGTTTGTGACGACCGCACTTTGCCGTCTGGGCGCAGACGTTCTGATCGCGGACAACGACGAGGAAACGATCCAGCGGCTTTCTCCCATGGTGAGCTGCGCCGTCAACGCGGACCTGAATGAACCGGATGCGATCCGCAATCTCGGCATCGGCGACGTCGATACCGTCATCGTCGCGATGGGCAGCAGTCTCGAATCCAGCATCATGTGCGTAATGGTTGCAAAGGAAATGGGCATTCCGCACGTGATCGCAAAGGCGGCGTCGCTTCGCATGGGCGAGATCCTGCGGCGCGTCGGCGCGGACGAGATCATCTATCCCGAAAAGGAAAGCGCCGAGGCGACCGCGCGCCGGCTGCTCTCCTCCGATTTCCTCGAGTTCTTCGATCTCGGCAGCGAGCTTTGTGTGTGCAGTCTGAAGCCGAAAAAAGACTGGATCGGAAAAACGCTTCGCGAGCTGAAGCTGCGCGACCGGTATCGGCTCAACATCGTTGCGGTGCGTGAAAACGGAACGACAAGCGCTTCGCCGGACCCCGACGAGCCGCTGTCCGCTTCCTGCGAGCTGTTTGCCGTAACGGAGCGCGCTTCTTTGGAAAAGCTGTATTGACCCGGAACAGAATAAGAGCGGACCGTGTTTGCGGTCCGCTCTTTTTTGCTTTTATTTTGCGGTGCGCCGGTAGGTCAGCGGGCTGAACAGCATGATGATCGGCCCGGTCCGATGTTGGAAAGGCACGCGAGCGTCGCGGTGAAGTTCGTCAGAAAATCCTGTTCGCCGAGCGAGAGCAGAAATACGCCCGTCGCAAGGCACGCGATATACAGCAGGAAAAACGCCAGCGTTGCGCGGATCAGATCCGACCCGACCGGCTTGCCCTCCATGCGCACGACCGTGACCGCGCGCGGGTGCAGCAGTCTGCGCACCTCCTGCCGCGCCGTCTTGAACAGGATCACGACGCGGCTGATCTTCAAGCCGCCGCCCGTCGAACCCGCGCACGCGCCGAAGACCATCAGAAGCAGCAGCGTCATCTTGGAAAAGCCCGGCCATTGGTCGAAATTGACCGTTGCGTAGCCGGTCGTCGTGATGATCGACGAGACCTGGAAATAGGCGTCCCGCAGCGTCAGTCCGAAGCCCTTGACCGCCGAAAACGTATTGATCGTGATCAGCGCGACGGCTGCCGCCACGATTCCGCCGTAGACGTGCAGCTCCTCGGACTGAACGGCGTTCTTCCATTTGCCGATCAGAATCAGATGATACAAACTGAAATTGACGCCGAACAGCAGCATGAACGTGGACAGCACGACGTGGATATAGGTGCTGTCGTACGCCTTGATGCCTGCGTTCTTGACCGAGAATCCGCCGGTGCCCGCCGCGCCGAACGCGTGGCAGATCGAATCGAACAGCGGCATGCCGCCCGCGACCAGCAGGATGATCAGAAGCATCGTCAGCGCCGCATAGACGCTGTACAGAATCTTTGCGGTGTCGCGCATGCGCGGAACGAGCTTGCCCACGACCGGTCCCGGCACCTCGGCGCGCATCAAATGCATCGAGCGTTCCTCGCTCATCGGCATGACCGCCAGCACGAACACGAGCACGCCCATGCCGCCGATCCAATGGGAAAAGCTTCTCCAGAACAGAACGCAGTGCGGGAGTTGTTCGACCGTCTCGAGGATCGACGCGCCGGTCGTGGTGAAGCCGGAGACGATCTCAAAGAGACAGTCCCAGAACGTGTCGAATCCGCCCGACAGCCAGAACGGGATCGCGCCGAACAGCGACATCAAAACCCACGACGCCGCGACGACAAAGAAGCCCTCGCGCGCGTAGATCGTCGTGTTCCTCGGTTTTTTCAGTCCGAACAGTCCCAGAAGCAGCAGCACGCCGATCGCGGGTAAGAAACACCACGTGATCGCCTCGCGATAGATGATCCCGACGAGCACGGAAGGCAGCATCAGGATCGCCTCGGCAAAGAGGATGCGGCTCAGGAGAAAGACTACCATCCGCCGGTTCATCTGACGTCCTCCATGATGTCGCCGAGGTCGTTCATCAGCCGCTGCTCCGTCACGACCATGACGATGTCCCCCGCCTCAATGCAGTCCATGCCGCCCGGGATGATCGCCTTGCCGTTGCGCACGATGCAGGCGATCAGGATATGCTTTTTCGTTCGCAGGTCCTTCAGCGGGATGTCGAGCAGGTTTCTGTTTTCGGCGCTTGCCAGAAACTCGAGCACCTCGATCGAACCGTCCGCGATCTTATACAGCCCGCGGATCTCGCCCTGATCCGCGCTCGCTTCGCGCGAGCGGACATAGCGCAGAATGCGGTTGGTCGCAACGCGCTTCGGCGAGACCACCGAATCGAGCGACACGCCCTTGATCAGCGTTTCGAGCGAATCGTTGTTGACCTTTGCGATGACCTTCGAGACGTTGCGGTGCTTTGCGTACAGCGCGGAGAGGATATTGCCTTCGTCGAGACCGGTCAGCGCAACGAACGCGTCCGTCGATCCGATGCCCTCCTCCTGCAGCAGGTCATGATCGGTCACATCGCCGTTCAGCACCACCGCGTCGGGCAGCTGTTCCGCCATCACGCGGGCGCGATCGCGGCTGCGTTCTATGATCTTGACCGAAAGGTTGCTCTTCAGAAGCTCCTGCGCCAGATAATAGCTGATGCGTCCGCCGCCCGCGATCATGACCGAGCGGACCGGGTTTGCCAGCACGCCCGCTTTGCGGAGCGTCTTTGCGACCTCGCGCGGCGCGCCGGTCAGATACAGCGTATCGCCGCCCCGCAGCACGAACGAGCCGCCGGGGATCGTGTACACGCCGCCGCGTTCGACCGCGCAGATCAGCACCTTGCCGCCGAGTTTCTGCGGCAGTTCATACAGCGGCACGCCGTTCAGAATGCTCTTTTCGGGCAGTTTTGAGGAAACCAGCTCAACGCGGCCGTTTGCAAACAGTTCGACATGCATCGCCGCCGGAAAGCGCAGTACGCGCGCGATCTCCTCCGCCGCCTGCCGGTCCGGATTGACCGTCATCGAAAGTCCCAGATCGTCTGAGATCTGATACATATGCGCCGCATATTCGGGATTCCTGACGCGCGCCACCGTATGCTTTGCGCCGATCTTGTGCGCGATCAGGCACGAAAGCAGGTTCAGTTCATCGCTCTGGGTCAGCGCCAGCAGCAGGTCCGCATCCTTCGCGCCCGCCGATTCGAGCACCGAAAAGACCGCGCCGTTGCCGACGTAGCCGATGACGTCCTGCGTATTGCTGATCTGCTCGATGACCGATTCGCTCTGATCGACGATCGTCACCCGATGTCCTTCCGCAACCAGCTGGACCGCGACCGAGGATCCCATTTTTCCGCAGCCGACGATGATGATTTGCATAACCGTTCCTCCGTGTTCTGTGCCAGAAACATTATAGAAA
>ONMC01000098.1 GCA_900318745.1 uncultured Eubacteriales bacterium | reverse complement strand
TAAACCAGACCTATCGGAACTTGGAAATCATCCTGGTTGACGACGGCTCTCCTGACCGCTGTCCCGAAATGTGCGATGCATGGGCTGCGAAGGATTCGCGAATCAAGGTCGTTCATAAGAAGAACGGCGGTGCTTCCGATGCGCGAAATGCGGGATTGGATATGATGAACGGCGGTGCAGTCGCTTTTCTGGATTCTGACGATGCGTATCATCCGGAGTTTATCTCTTCTATGACGGATGCAATGATTCGGGGAAAAGCAGATCTGGTGGTTTGCGGTTTTTCGGTTCATCATACGGTCGGTGAAATGACCGCAAACAATCAAACCGAGAACGTCAGCCGCATCAGGCAAGGCGTTTATGACCGAAAAGGCGCGTTAAGAGCCTATGTCGAAGGAACGATCAACAGTGTTGCTTGGAATAAGCTGTATAAGAAAGAGCTTTGGGACGGTATCCGATATCCGAACGGGCATGTGTACGAGGACGTTGATACAACCTATAAGATCGTAAATGCATGCAATACCGTCTGGGTCCTGGACAAGCCGCTTTACATGTACAGAAAGCGCAAGGGAAGCATAACCGCGACTTACTCACCGAGCAATATTCGGGATCGGATGTCAGCACAGACACACTTCCTTTCTTTTATACGTGACAATATACCGGATGTGTTTGATGATGCACAGCTGCTTCAATCCCGTCAGATATGGCTTGCGCGGTTGGTCAGTTACTATATCCATTTTCCCCCGGGCAAAGAGAAAGAATTCAGGAAGGAACTGAGAGCGCATATTATCGAATTAGGGCGTGAGACAGGGGTCGATCAATGCAGATTCCGCATAAAGGTCTGTTACCGGATGATATGCTTTTGTCCTTTGATCCTCAGGATGCTGGCGCCTGTATATGCGTACGGCCGTCGTTTTTTCAAATCGAGCATCCGCTCGGCGAGAAACAAAGCCAAGCTGTTATTCAAACGATAGGCACGGAAATCAATCATTGATTTCGGGAGTTTCTTGCTCGTAGGATCATAGAAACGACCGCTCCTTGCGCGGATTCGGCCGTTACGGCAATTCAGATGCGAAACCGGCGATTCTTCTGTGCTTTTTTGTACAATGATGCAGAGCAGCTGAACGGTAATTGCACAGCGGGACATTCCGCGTCGGGAGTCTCATGCGCCTCCTTTTGGCCTCAGCTGGTCCATGAGCCGCATCATCTGAAAGAGCTTTTCCATATCGGGCATCTGCATCGGCGGCTTTTGCGACGGCGCAGGAAAGCGGCGACGGTCCGGTTCGCTGCGGCTGCATGTTCATAAGACACCTCCGAATCAAACGCCGCAGGCATGCTGCGGATTCTTCAAAGCATACTATGCCGCCTGCACGAATTCGGTGCGCGCCGCATACGATACCGTGAGGTGAGAAAAATGAATCTGAACGATCAATATGAAGCATATCGCGGGCAATCGAGCGACGAGCTGATGGAAACGCTGCTGAAACTGACCGCCGAGCAGAAGCAGACCGGCGAGATGAGCGAATCGAAGATGGAAGAGATCTACCGGATGCTTGCACCGATGCTCTCCGAGCGTCAGAAAGCGCGCATGCGCGAGATCATCGCGCGGCTGAACACGCCGAACGCGTAAACGCGGGAGTGCGTTCGACGGATTTGTTGAAAAGCGTTCACAATCGCCCCCTTTGCAGCGGGGCGATTGTGTGGTATAATCAATTGATTACGTATTAGGAGATTCTTATGGGTTTTTTGGATTGGATCCTCGGCACATCGAGCGAGAGCAAACTCAAGAAGCTGAATCCGAAGGTGAAGGCGATCAACGAACTGGAGCCGCAGATGAAGGCGCTGACGGACGAGCAGCTCCGCCACAAGACGGTCGAGTTCAAAGAACGCCTGAAAAACGGCGAAACGTTGGACGATCTGTTGGTCGAGGCGTTTGCGGTCGTGCGTGAAGCAGGCGTCAGAACCGTCGGCATGCGGCACTTCGACGTGCAGCTTTTGGGCGGCATGGTCCTGCATCAGGGACGCATCGCCGAGATGAAGACGGGCGAGGGCAAAACCCTTGTCGCCACGCTTCCCGCATACCTGAACGCATTGGAAGGCGAGGGCGTGCACATCGTTACGGTCAACGACTATCTTGCCAAGCGCGACGCGCAGTGGATGGGCAAGATCTATCGCTTCCTCGGTCTTTCCGTCGGCTGCATCGTGCACGATCTCGATTCGGACGAGCGGCGCAAAGCGTACCGGGCGGACATCACCTACGGCACAAACAACGAGTTCGGATTCGACTATCTGCGCGATAACATGTGCGTCTATAAAGAGCGCATGGTGCAGCGCTCGCTGCATTACGCGATCGTCGACGAGGTCGACTCGATTTTGATCGACGAGGCGAGAACCCCGCTGATCATCAGCGGCACGGGCGAGGAAAGCAGCGAGATGTACATCAATGCGGACCGCTTCGTCAAGGGACTGACCCGCGGCGAGGACATCAAGGAGATCAGCAAGTCCGATCAGCTGTCCGGCGTCGAACAGCCGGAAAGCGGCGATTACATGGTCGACGTGAAGCATCGCACGGTCATGCTGACCGCGGAAGGCATCCGCAAAGCCGAACACTATTTCAATGTGGAATCGCTTGCCGACGCCGAAAACACCGAACTGAACCATTATATCAAGCAGGCGCTGCGCGCGCGTTCGCTGTTCGAGCGCGACAAGGACTACGTCGTACAGGACGGACAGGTCCTGATCGTCGACGAATTCACCGGTCGACTGATGATCGGACGCCGCTACAACGAAGGTTTGCATCAGGCGCTGGAAGCGAAGGAAGGCGTGAAGGTCGAGCGCGAGAACAAAACGCTTGCAACGATTACGTTCCAGAACTATTTCCGCATGTTCAAAAAGCTGGCGGGCATGACGGGTACCGCGAAGACCGAGGAGGACGAGTTCTCCGCGATCTACGATCTCGACGTCGTGGAGATCCCGACGAACCGACCGAACATCCGCGTCGACAACAAGGACTGCGTGTACATGACCGAAGAAGGCAAGTTCCGCGCGGTCGTCGAAGAGATCGAAAAGGTCCATGCGACCGGTCAGCCGATCCTGGTCGGCACGATCTCGGTCGAGCGCAGCGAATACCTCTCCGCGCTGTTGAAGCGCAAGGGCATCGCGCATGAGGTGCTGAACGCGAAGTATCACGCCAAGGAAGCGGAGATCGTCGCACAGGCGGGCAAGCTCGGTCAGATCACGATCGCGACGAACATGGCGGGCCGCGGAACCGATATTCTGCTCGGCGGCAACCCGGACTTTCTGGCGCGCCGCGCGATGCGGCAGGACGGCATGGAGGAGGACCTTATCGAGGAGGCGACCGGACATGCCGAGACTGAGGACGAGCAGATCCTTGCCGCGCGCGAGCTGTATGCGAAACTCTATCAGAAATTTAAAGAAGAAACCGACCGTGAACACGAGCAGGTCGTAAAGCTCGGCGGTCTGCACATCATCGGCACCGAACGTCACGAGAGCCGCCGCATCGATAACCAGCTCAGAGGCCGCGCCGGTCGTCAGGGCGACCCCGGCAGCACGCGTTTCTATGTGTCCCTGAAGGACGAGCTGATGCGCCGCTTCGGCATGGACCGCATGGAGGGCATGATGACCAAGCTCTCGCCCGACGATGCGTACCCGATCGAAAACGCGCTGATCACGCGGCAGATCGAGAGCGCGCAAAAACGCGTGGAGGCGGCGAACTTTGATCAGCGCAAGAACGTTCTGCGTTACGACGACGTCATGAACAAACAGCGCGAGATCATCTACGGCGAACGCCGCAAGGTCCTGATGGGCGAGGATCTGAAGGATCAGTTCACGAACATGATCGACGAGACGGTCGAGAACATCGTGAACGCCTATGCAAGCGAGCATTCGAAGGCGGACGAGTGGAACATCACCGCGATCGAAAAAGAGCTTTCCGAGCTTTGTGCGGACAATGCTGCGGGGCTTTTGCACAGCGCGGACCTGAAAACCCGCCCGGATCTTGTGAACCGCTGCAAGGCGTTTGCCGAAGACCGCCGAGAGAAGAAGGAAGCCGAGCTCAAAGAACAGGGCATTGACATGCGCGAGGTCGAGCGCATCATGCTTTTGAGAGCGGTCGATACAAACTGGATGGATCACATCGACGCGATGGATCAGCTGAAGCAGGGCATCGGACTTCGCGCTTATGCGCAGACCGACCCCGCCAACGCGTATGCAAACGAGGGTGCCGACCTGTTCGACGCGATGATCGAACGCATCCGCGAGGAGGCGGTCAAGAACCTTTTGCGCGTGCAGGTGCGCAAGGCGCCGGTCGAGCGCAAACAGGTTGCAAAGCCGATCGAAACGCCGTCGCCCGACGGCGCAAAGCCGAAGGTGCTGAAGCGGTCGGCAAAGATCGGACGCAACGATCCGTGTCCGTGCGGCAGCGGTAAGAAGTATAAAAACTGCTGCGGCAGGAATCTGTAAAGCAGACAAGCCATCCGAAAGGGTGGCTTTTTTCGACCCGTGCGGCAATGGAAAGCAGGCAAACGCACGATTTTTTTCGGTTGCATGGAACGTTTTAGCCCTTTTGTGCGTCTAACGTTATGAGAATGATCATTCGAACAACCGGTACGGAGGGAAACAATGGCGAAGATGACAGACGACGTGTTTGTTGAGGAGGTGCGCGCCGTGAAGAAAACGGCGTTCGGCATCGCGTTTCTGATCCTCAGAAACACGCCGGATTGCGAGGATGCGATGAGCGCGGCGATCGTCAAGGCGTACGAGCATCGCAGCAAACTGAGAAAGCGGGACAGCTTCCGCGCATGGTTTTTGCAGATTCTTCGAAACGAATGCTGCACGATCCTGCGCGGGCGCCGCAAAGTCGTTCAGACGGAGAAACTTCCGGAACAGGAACCCGGCTTTTCCGATCCGGCGCGGGCACTGGATCTTCGTGCGGCGCTGATGCGCCTGCCGGAGCAGAGCCGAAACGCGCTGTATTTACGGGAGCAGGGTTATACGCTGGAAGAAATCGCAGAGATCACGGACGTGCCCGCCGGAACCGTCAAGTCGCGGATTTCCCGCGCAAAGGAATCATTACGGTTGATGCTGGAGGATGCATAAATGGAACAGAACAGAAAAATCTCCGATGCGATCCCCGATATGCCCGCTTCGTTCGACAAGCGGACAGAGGACACATTGCGATCGGTTTGCACACAGCGGCAGAAAACCACGCTGCACAGGGCGGAACGCGTGCCGGTCCGCATCAGCAAAAAGGCATGGATTGCGATTGCCGTTGCGGCGACGCTTCTGATCACGACCACGGCGGTTGCGGCGAGTGCGATCCTGAATCGCGCGTATACCCCGGAAAACTATATGATGCAGCCGTCCGAAGAGCGAGAAACGATCCCGGACGTCGAGAACGCGATCGCTTCCGCAAAGCCGGAGACTGCCGATTACGAAATCATCATGCTCCCGGAGTTTGAAAATTTCGAAACGTTGAACGAATGGCGGCAAAAGATGGGACAGCCGGCCTATTCCGAGGAGGATTGGGGCTGGATTCGCGACATTCGTCCGGAGGTTGAAGAAGTCCTGCTTGACGGCAACTCGCTCGTGTTCAAAATCAAGCTCAATACCGACCACGGACTCAGCTTCAGCGAGGATCAGTCGCTGCCGCAGATGGTCGATGCAATGTCCGACGACGTGTATTTCACCACGGAAGACGGACGTGTGGGTGAAATGCCCGGTGTCGGCACCGGCATCGATCCGAACTATGTCACGGAGGACGGCGCGACGCTCTATACGGAATGCGAACTCAGCTTTCTCAACGAACCGTTCCCGACCGACGGTCTTGTTCGCATCACGGCGGAGATCGGTATCCGGGATATGCGTGTCGACGATATGGGCAGCATGGGCTTGCTTGCCAAGATGCGATGCGCCTTCACAATCGACGCCTCGGCAGGCGCCGATGTGAGAGAACCGATCGTGACCGAACGCGCACTGGCCGGAACCTACACACTGACCGTTATGGATAAGGACTTTGGCCTGAAAAACATGGTTGTCAGTCTGGACGGCGTGGTGCTGGAGGAGACCGTATCGTTCCGCAACACGGGCATCTATGTCACCTACAAGGTCAAGTCTGCGCCGGAAAGCTGGACGGAAGACATGCGCAGTGCGCTGTTGCAGCCGAGTTCCGGAAGCGGAAGCTTCGGTATGACGGCGGCGTATATGCCGGACTGCTCAAAGACCGGCGCGAACGACGAGCCGCAGAAGCCCGGTTTTCCGAATGGGCTCCCGCTCGGTGAGATCAGCTGGATCCTGCCGATCTTCCCGTCGGACTACGAACACCTGAGAGAAACGGGTTACGGCATCACGCTTTCCCTGTGCTGTGTCGATACGTGCAACGGAGAGAAGGCGGGCGACGATTGGACGGCGCCGGACGGGCAATGGAACATCAGAGTGCGCGAACAGCCCGTCATCTCGGTTATGCTGCCGAATCCGTAACGTAAGAGCAACAAAAAAGAGCCGCGGCTGCGGCTCTTTTTGCGTTTCTCATTTCAATGCTTCCAAAATATCCGCGATGTCGGCGTTGACGCAGATCGAACGGTCCTCGATCTGATGCGGGCACTCTGCTTCACCGAAGTTCAGGCAGATGTAGGTCGCGTCCGGATTCTGCGCGGTGATGCGCCAGAACGGGTACTTGATGATGCCCGGCGTGTTGGATCCGACGCCGAGCTCCAGAAGCAGCAGCGGCTTACTAAGATGCGCCTGCACAAAGTCCGTATAGCGCGTCGCCGCTTCGTGCCAGCCGAAGTCCTCGACAAAGCGATCGTCGCTTCGAAGGTTCATCACCATCGGCTTGCCGCATTTCGGACAGCGCGGCACAAGCTCACTCGGCACGCGCATATCCTTTTGCTGCTCGACCATCTTCAAAACGATCTGCTCGTTGTCATAGGTGCGGCGGTGGCACGGCTCCGAGCACTGCCAGAGCCCGTAGTCGCCCTGCGTATAAAAGAGCCGCTGTTTGTCGAATCCCGCTTTCTGGAAGCAGTGATCGACGTTCGTCGTCAGCACAAAGTAGTCCTTATCCCGCACGAGCGCGAGCAGATCGGAATAGACGGGCTTCGGCGCGTCCATATAGCGGTTGATAAAGATATAGCGGCTCCAGTACGCCCAGAGCTCCTCCGGCGTGGAAAACGGATAGAACCCGCCGGAGTACATGTCGCGGAAACGGTAGCGTTTGATGAAATCGGAAAAGTACTGTTCAAAACGCTCGCCCGAGTAGGTGAAGCCCGCGGCGGTCGAAAGTCCCGCGCCCGCGCCGATCAGGATCGCGTCGGCGTCGCGGAGCCTGCGCTTCAGAAGCGCGATGCAGTCAGAGG
>ONMC01000099.1 GCA_900318745.1 uncultured Eubacteriales bacterium | reverse complement strand
TCGACCACGCCGAAATCGATCGGTACGATCGACTGACCGTTCTTTTCGACCACGCCGTAGCCCATGATCGCATAGCCCGGATCGATTCCCAAGATGCGCATGCCGATCCTCCCAACAAAATATCAATGTATTATATCATGTCAAGCGAGCCGATGCAAGAAAGAATATAAAAAGGGAACGCGTTTGTTCGCGTTCCCACGATGCGGTCCGGTTTACGGCGTATACTTTGCGATCAATGCATCCATTTCCGCTTTCGACAGCTTCATTTCCTTGCGCAGCTGTTCCAGCACGACGGTCGGCCGTTTTTCGATTTTCGCACGCAGCGCCGCGACATCGCTTTTCCATACGGACATGGACTTCGGACGTCCCCAGCGCGCGATATGACGCTCCATTTCCGGCTCATATTCCGCGACGACCTCGTCAAACAGCTTCAGCAGGTTCTCCGCGGTGAACTTTGTCATCACGACCTCGACATACCGCTCGACAAATTTCCGGCTCCATTCCTCATTCGTCCGCAGGGATACGGTGAACCAGAAATACGTCAGACTGCCGTGCGCCGCCGGCTGCCCTTCTTTTTTGAAATACAGATGCATCAAATCGCGGTCGTACTTGCTCATGAAGCAGTAGTCGAGATCGTACAGGATCGGGCGCCACTTGATGCTGTAGTCCTCCGTACGCCAGTATTTCTGATTGAACGTATCGGTTTCGAGCATGAACGTGCGGCAGATGACGTAATCGATAAACGCGTCTCCGTCCACCTTTTCAAGGTACTCCTGATATGCGCTGTCCGAGGACAGATTCTTCGATTTGAAAATCGACTTGAACTCGGTATTCTTGCCCTTCATCGCAATGGAACCGTTGCGCATGATCGTATTCACCGAATCCTCATCGACGCCGTAATGCGTGGCGAGATATTTGGAGTTGAGCTCCTCGTTGAAATCATACACGCCGTAATACTTGCCGTTGACATACAGCACGCAGCAGCGCGAGTTCGCCACGTCGACATTCAGTCCGATACACGCGCGGGAGACGTATGCGTCGCGCATACGCGCCTGCGCCTGTTCGATATCCTGACCCGCATTGCGCAGTGCGAACGCGCCGAACTCCGTGAACGGATAATCCGGGAAGAACGGATAGTTGACCGTCTTCATTCCGTATGCCGCGCGCAGTCCGAACGTCAGCGACTTTTGCGCATAGGAGAGCGTTCCTCTGCCCTTCGCCTTCACGTCGCAAGGAAACTCCGTGCCGATCAGCCCGTCGCTTTCGTAATAGGACACAAAGCCCTTGCGTTCCTTGATCTTCTTGTGTTCACGCACGCTGTAGACGGTCTTGAAATCCTCCGGATCCATGGCAAGGCACACGACCGGCACCGTATGCGGCTGTTCGAACAGATAGTGATAGGTCACGATGTCGCTCTTCAAAAGCCCGTCGGACGCCGCGATCGCACGAATGACCGCGTTTTGGGAGATCGAAATCGGACCGGAATAGACGGTACTTCCCGTGTTCGGCTCGCTGCCGTCGGTCGTATAATAAATCTTTGCGTTCGGATCGAGTGAGGAAAGCGTCAACGTGAACGGCGCGGTCTGATAGAGATTCGTCACCGAAAAGATCGGTTCGCTTGCATATCCCGTATAGCGCTCCGCCGTATTTGCCGCGCCCTTCGTAGCGTTCGTAAAGAAGACGCGCCGGATACCCGCGTCGCCTTCGACACGGCCGCTCGTCATGCCGTTGCGCTGTACGCCGGTTTCGAATACGTCCCACACCTCGCCGTTCGCATCGGAAAGGTACAGCGTATCGCCCTCCGGTCCGATGCCGAAGCTGCCCTCGCCCGCGCTGCGCGCGAAATCGGAGCTCGTCGTGGTGATCACCGCATAGCCGTTCGGTTCGATCGAAAGTGCAGAGATGCGGTACTTTTGAAGTTCGCTCAGCGAATCGCTTAAATACCAGCCGTCGAGCGATGCGGTTTCCGCGCCGCCGTTATGCAGTTCGATCCAGTCCTTTTCCTCGCTGCCCCGATCGTGGATGGCGCATACCTCGGAGATGTATACGCCGTCAGACGGAAAAAAACCGACCGCCTCCGCATTCTTCTCCGAATGACCGTTCGGAGACATCGGCGTCGGATGACGATAGTAGACCGTTTCGTCGTTCTCATTCAATCCGATCGATACGTTATCGGGAACTTCCGGGATCTCGATCCAGTCGAGCGTCCTGTCACGGTCGTTATAGAGGAAAAGCGTCTCCCCCGCCGTCAGCGAGAAGCCGGCATGCAGTTCGTCACCCGCGCTCGTTTTTCCCGAAAGGAAGATCAAAAGATATCCGTGCGCGGGGACCGTTGCCGTCGACGGGAAGCCCCATTTATTCAGATTCTTCGGATTATCGGAGAGGAACCAGCCGGAAAGCGAAACCTCGCTGTCGCTGTTGTTATACAGCTCGACCCAATCGCTGCGATCGCCGTCGCGATCCATAATGCTGTACGCGTTCTTCGACAGCACCTCACTGATGCGGACCGTGCTCGGTCGTCTGGCGTTCAGTGTCGGATCGACAAATTCTTCTTCCGTATTCCCGTCGTCCGGTTCCGACGTTTCGATCACCGGCGGCTCGCTCAGGATCTCCGCATCGTTATACGCGCCCGGCGTCGCCGTCAGGCAGTACCCGAACGTGCCGTCGTCGCGCTTCGCATAGGTCATATCCTTTTCGGGGATCGAGGGGACTTCCAGCGAGTCGATCTCGTTGCCGTGATCGTCATACAGATACAGATGATCGCCGTAGCGCGAAACGCCGAGTTTGACGCACACATGCGTATCCCGCGTCGCACAGTTCTCCTTGCAGCAGTAGACCAGAAGATACCCGTGTGCCGGGATCGTGCCGGAAAGATTCGCATCGTCGTAATCGTCCGGCGTATCGCACAGCGTAAAGCCGTCCAGCACGATATCCTCGCCGTTCATATTGCGAAGCTCGACCCAATCGCACGATTCGCAGCCGCCGCACGAAAGAAGCGTGTTTCTCGAAGAGACTTCGCTGATCTCAATGCCGATGACGGGTTCATATGTTTCTTCGACCGGATCCGGCAGCGTGTCGGTGATCTGCGTATCGTTCGCCGCGTTCGGCGTCGGTGTGAGGCAGAATCCGAATGTGCCGTCCGCTTTTCTCGCATAGGAAACGTCCTTACGCAGCGCCGGGACCGCAATCACCATTCCCACAGAATCGTCGGCAATTGCATACCATTCGGCGTTCTCGATACCCGCAGTCGCCTCAACCGGAGGCTCAGTGAGGTTCGCCCCGTAATTCGCATTGTTCAGCATGCCGTCATCGACCATGCCGTAAAAAACACCCTTCGTGAGTTCCTGGCCAAAATTATTCTCGAGGTCACCGCGCAGCTGTGCCGTTCCGCCGACAGTCTTGTATTCGAGCGACCACATCACGCCATAGACTTGCGCGTTATCCTTGATGGTACTTTCATAAATCACCGAAAGCGCGCCGACCTTCGCCTTCCCGCTGACGCTTCCGCTCACGAGCCAGGCATCCTCTTCGAGCACGGCGTCGCCGCTGACCGACCCCGCGCTTACGAACGCACGCCCGCGGACAACCGCGTTATCGCTTATGGTGCCGCCGTCAATAACGGCAAAATCTTCGATCCGGGCTTTGCCCGTAACCTTTCCGCCGTTCACGACCGCATCGGGCCCCACATAGGCGGTAGCGGCCACGCTCGCCTTGCTGCTCACGAGCCCGCCACCGTTAGAATGCTTGCTGTACTCGCCGGCCTTCGCGGGTTTCCAGAAATCCTTGTTGTAGCCCTCGGGAGCGCCATTTTCCAGTTCGATCATGTACGGATAGCGGTAGATGCTATAGTAGAACTGGTCCCAGTAGATAATCTGTTCCTCTGTCGGGGTCGCCGTCACGGCAAGCCACAAGGCCTTGTCGCTTGCCTTCGTCTCGATTTCCAGATTGAACGCCGTCCCGCGCTTCATCTCGCTATAACGGGGCGTGCCGTCGCTGCCTTCGGCCACGAGGCCGACCGTCCAGCCCGAAGCCGGATCCGGCAACGCATCGGGCGCGTAGTTGCACCACTTGTACGTCTTGCCCATATACACGTCGGTATTGTCGCCGAAACAGGTATAGCCGTTCACGGTCTTCTTGTCCTGCACAATCCCGCGGAACTTGACCGTCACCTTCCCCGCCGAATCCGGATAAAGGCGTACAAGGTTGTAGCCCCAGCGCTGCGGTGCCCAGTACGAAGGCGAAATATAGCGGTCAGGGCAATCACCCGCAACGGTAGAATCGCACTCCATCTTGTTCAGCATCGTAATGCGGGCGTGGTTGCTGTACGGGTACCCCACCCCAATGCTGCGCCGCGTCGAGAACTCGTAATCGCCCCAAGCCTTCTTGTATAGCTTCTTCTTCGCAGGCGCGTATTCATACGTCGCCTGCTTCATCGCCCAGCGGCCGAACTGATCATTCAAATCATCGATGGACCATTTATAGACCATCATCATCGCGCTGAAGGGAGTCTGATCCATCAGGCCCTTGTCGCCATCCTTGAGCGATTCTGTCCAGATGCGGTTTACTTCCATCGCGCCCTTTATGCCGCCACCGAATTCTTCCTTCAAGTGTTCCAAAAAATGCCAGTTGCAGTAACGGTCACGCGTCGAGCCGTAATAGAGGAACGGGAAATCGATGAGGTATTCGGAGCAACCGGGAGCCTCGTCGGGGATAAACTGGTGCATCATCCAGTTCGCATGGGATTCGCAGACCCAGCCCGTATGGCTGTTGTTGCCCATCCAGCCGGCAAGGCTCTGCATGCCGTGCGCATATTCGTGCGCCAGACCCGAACGGTCACTCAGGGAGCCCTTCCCGAGCCAGATTCCGGGAGAGCAGCCATTCTCGTTACAGCCCTCGGTATTGTCGCCACCGTAAAGCGCGCCCATCTTTTCATCATCGAAAACATAGACGCCAATATTCATCTTGTTGTCCGGGTCGCTGGGCTGCGGCAGCGACCATTTCAGGGAATCGTGATAGAACGTGAAAATGCTCTCGAGGATATCCAGGCCCTTTTGCGCCTCGTCGCTCGAGATTCCCACCATGTTCGTAGAGCCGTCATCGTACTTGTCCTTCCGGCATATTTCGAAATGCTCGGACGCACGGACAAGCCTATGCCCATGCGGTTCGCATACAGGGTTCCAAGTGGCAGCGTGAACACCGCACAAACCGCCCAGGATAAGGGAAACCACCACCCATCTTTTCATAAGCACTCCTATTGGCCCGGATTTATTCCCAAACTACGAATGAATATATTCTTTTTTAGGCCCCGGAGGAGCAGCCGAACGAAAGTGTAAATAAAAAAACGCAAAAGCGGCCGTAAAAGGCTACCTTGCGCGGCCCAGGTTCTTGTAGTCGGGCGTAAGCTTCACGCAGTTCGTATCCTTCGGGGCACTGCGGTAAAGCGCAAGTTCCATCGTAAACACCCCCTTCGCCGAAGCGGAAACACTCCACTTGCTTCCGGCGGGGCACCCCGAAATGTCCACCTTCGATACCGCGATGAACCTGGAAGGCGTAATCCTGTAATCGAAGTAGTCCGTCGATACGGAATCGACCAGCTGAAGAGCCTTCGCGTTCCCGACCGTACCGTTCTTCGCGAAGTAACCCTTCTGAGCATTAATATAGGCCAGGGACTGTTCCTGCATATCCCTGACCGAAGCGGCAAGGTCGTTCTCCTGTGCAGTCTCGTTGCAGCTGCGCACCGCAAATACGGCGACCACAACCGCGACAATGCATGCGAGCGGGAGCGCAATCTTCTTGAGCGGCACGTTGCCCAGCCTTTCGAGAGCCTCACCGAGAGATGCCCCCTCGGGTTCGGCTTCCGTCCCTGTCTGCCACTTGAGCAACTTCGTGGCGACAAGGATATGGACCATCTGGCGCGGGAAGGCAAGCGCAGCCGCAGCCACAAGAATCAGGAGCACAGCAATGACCAGCAAGACTTCGGAAAAATTCTGCGCGGCAAAACGACCGGTGAAGTTGTTGTAACGCGCAAGCCCGAGCGCGACTCCCCCGCTGGCCATTTCGAGCACCGCCGAGAGTACGCGTTCCAAAAGCAGGAACACCATGCCCATAAGGGCAAACAGCGAGGCTATAAGGCGCGCCGTCCTTACCGGAGCCAAACCAGTGTTTTTGTGTCCTTCAGTCATCAGCCATCAATCATCAATCATCAATTATCAATTATCAATTATTTTATCCCCGCGAGTTCCTTCGCGAGTTTCTTCGCGGTAGTGAAGTCGGCCTTGCCCGTACCGAGCTTCGGCACCTTCTCCACCGCAAACGCCACCGCGGGCAGCATGATCGGCGGGAACCCGCTCGCGCGCAGTTCCGAAAGCACGTCCTTCGGGTCCTTTTCGCCCTGGTAAAGGAGCACGATCTTCTCGCCCTTCGCGGAATCCGGAATCGAGGTCACCACGTAGTCGCAACCCTCGAGCACCGGCGTATCCTGGATCTTCTTTTCCACGGCACCGAGGCTCACCATCTCGCCACCGAGCTTGGCAAAGCGGCTGTAACGGTCCACAATCGTGAGGAAGCCGTCCTCGTCGAGGTAGCCCTTGTCGCCCGTGCGGTAGTAGCGCTTGCCGTTAATCATCGTAATCACGCTATTGGTGCGTTCCTCGTCCTTGAGGGCGCTCGTCGTCCTTGAGGTAGCCCACCATCACCTGGCAGCCACCGATGAGAATCATGCCAGCCTCGCCCGTCGGCAGAGGCTCGTTCGTGTCGGGGTCCACAATCAGGAACTGCGAGCCCGGGAGCGCCATGCCCACCGTACCCGGCTTGTTGTTCACCTGCATGGTCATGTAGTCGCTATGCAGGTTGTTCTCGGTATTGATACTTGCCACCGGGGCGGTCTCGGTACAGCCGTAGCCTTCGTAGATTTCCTTGCCGAACTTGAGGCGGAACGCTGTCGCCAGTTCCGGGCGCAGGGCCTCGGCACCGGCGATAATCAGGCGCACGTACACGTACTTGAGCGCCATCGGGTGCACGTAACGGCTAATCGTAAACGCACGCAAGAACGTCGGGGTCGCCACGAACGCCGTCACGCGGAATTCCGCACACACGCGCGCCATGGTCTTCACGTCGGTCGGGTCAGCCACCGTCACAATCGGGCAGCCTTCCGTGAGGTTCAAGAGAGTCGTCACCGTGAGGCCGAAGCTATGGAACAGCGGGAGTTCCGAGAGCATCACGTCGGCGCGGGTCACGTTGAAGATGCATGCGAGCTGCTGGATGTTGCCCATCAGGTTCCTGTGGCTCAGCATCACGCCCTTCGGGGTGCCTTCGGAACCCGAACTGAACATGATGGCAGCGATATCGTCGAGGGAAACTCGCTTGCGGAACAGGAGCTTGATCATCCATACGGGAGAAACAATACAAACTAGCATGTAGAACGCGATTTTCGCCTTCGGGATTTCCTTCATCAGGTCTTCGGCGTAAATCAGGCGCAGGTTATCGCCCGCAATCTTCGAGTAGTCGTTTCCGCGGCCCTTGAGCTTTTCCACGAACATTCTGCTCGAAAAGACAGTCTTCACGTCGGCGCGGGCGGCGCAGAACTTCACGTTGTCGACCGACGAGGTGTAGTTCAGGTTCACGTTCGTCTTGCCGCAGAGCCAGAGCGCGAGGTTCATGATGACACCCGCAGGGCTCGGCGGGAGCATGATGCCCACGTTCTTCTCGTCGGGAGCAAGTTTCTTCTTCAGGAGCCTGCTGAACGCGACGACCGCGCCCATCAGCTTATAGCCCGAGAAATGCCCTCCGTCCGGGTTGTAGATGGCCGGACCGAACTTCACGTACTTCTTGTAAGTCTTGATCCAGGAATCGCCGACCGGCTTCACGAACGAGACGGAGTAGTTCCAGGCATCGATAGAAATCTTGCGGATAATGCCGCGCACCTTGTTCGCAGGCGTAGTGGCCTCGATAGGTTCGCTGAACGAGATGGTCACGGTGCGTTCGGCAGAAGCGCCGTACATGTTGGAACCGCTATAGCTGTAGTTCGAGCCCCACAGGCCCTGGATGTAGAACGGCACGACTGTCGCGTCGGTGCCTTCCACCGCCTTGGAATAGTCTAGGCTGAACGGTTCCACGTGCGGAGAACGGGAAACTTCGCCCGTCGGGAAAATCACGACCGCGTGG
>ONMC01000146.1 GCA_900318745.1 uncultured Eubacteriales bacterium | reverse complement strand
GCTGCGTTTCCCCTGCCTCCTCAAGCATTTTTGTGACCGCCAGATACGCGCCGTACGGTGTCCAGTGCATGTCCGTACGGAAGAACACATACTCGCCGTTCACCAGCGGTTCAGACAGCAGTTCGCTGACGGAGAACGAACTGACGTTGTTTGCCGTCACGGCGTAAATGTACGGTTCGATATCGGACGCAAAGCCCTCCGGCGACGAAAGCGCCATCAGTCGGCTCGCGCGCAGGCTGTTCGGTACGATCGTCACGACCAGCACGCCGTCTTCCGGCAGCAGCGACGCATACGCGTCGAACACCGCGCTCTGTTTGCGGACCCTGCTGCGTCCGTAACCGAACGCCTTGGTACGCTTGCCGTCGTACAGCATGTCGCATCGCAGCTCGGCAGGATAGTCTGCATCGTTGACCGCTTCCTTTTCCGGGCGCGGGGTCGGCGTCGGCTTGGGCGTATCGGTCGGCTGCGCGTCCTGTTTCCGGGTTCCGACCGGCTCCGGCGTATCCGTCGACGGCGCGGGCGTTCCGGTCGGACGCGGCGTAGCGATCGGCTCATCGTCCGGGAGATCTTCGTGATACTCCATATCGGACACATCGTTTTGTGCGACGCGCGCATAGTCTTCCCACGATGCAAAGTTCCCGATCTGCCGCAGTTTTTGCGATGTTCCGATCAGCGCGGTGCGTGCGGGAAACCGCTCCGCAAG
Organism: uncultured Eubacteriales bacterium; assembly: GCA_900318745.1. GTDB lineage: Bacteria > Bacillota > Clostridia > Christensenellales > CAG-138 > UBA3792. The sequence continues at coordinate 2,928 of ONMC01000146.1, read as the reverse complement.
ATACTGCTCCAGCCGGTCTGTGTAGCTCCCGTCCAGAAAAGACGACAGCGAGAATGCAGGACGTTCCTTCAGCATGCGGTTCTCGGTTTCCGAGAAGACCGGACCGGACGGCGCAAAAAACAATTCATAAACGCCCGCTGCAAACAGCAGCAGCAATACGATTCCCGCAATCGCGGGAAGGATCCTCTTTCGCACGGCGTCCTCCTTTCAGAACCGGAAATACAGGAACGGATTAAAGCTCTGTCCCACCAGGAACATCAGTGACAATCCCGTGACGATCAGCGCGGCGACCGCCTTGAGATACGGGCGAAACGCATTGCTTTTTCCCGCATCGCGGCGTTTTTTGAACCGGCGGATCATGCACTTGCGGATCGGCAGCGAACCGATCACGGCAGCCGCCAGCAAAACCGGATTGCTCTTCAGCGCGTAGACGGAATACGCATCGGACAGCGGTACGGTCCACGGGGCAAACATCGCCCGATACTGCCGCCCGATCGCCGCAAACGATTCGTTTTGGAACAGCACGAACCCGACAAGGACAAGGAACAGTGTTGCGATATGCTGCAAAACGGCGGGCGTTTTCTTTTGTACGCGCTCGAATACCGTGCGTTCGAGCACGATCAGCAGCCCGAAATACAAGCCCCACAGCAGGAAGTTCCAGTTTGCACCGTGCCAGATGCCGGTCAGTCCCCATACCACGGCCATGTTGAAGATCCAGCGTACCTTTCCGACGCGGTTGCCGCCGAGCGGGATATACACATATTCACGGAAAAACGAGCCGAGCGAAATGTGCCAGCGGCGCCAGAACTCCGATATGCTCTTTGAGATGAACGGTGCGTCGAAGTTTTCAAGGAACCGGAAGCCCATCATGCGGCCGAGGCCGATCGCCATTTCGGAATAGCCGGAAAAATCGAAGCAAAGCTGGAGCACGTACAGGATGACCGCCAGCCATCCCGACAGAAAGGAGATATCCTCGCCGAGCGGCAGCGTTTCCAGGATCTCACCGCACAAGTTTGCGAGCAGCACCTTTTTGCCGAGCCCCAGCGAAAACCGGAAGAATCCCTCTCCGAGATCCGTTTTTGAGACCGTTCTGGATCTGAGCGCGGATGCAACGTCGCTGTAACGCACGATCGGACCTGCGATCAGCTGCGGGAACAGCGAAACATACAGCAGCAGGCGAAACGGATTCTTCTGCAGCGGTGCGTCTTTCCGGTACACGTCCACCGTATATGTGATGATCTGAAAGGTATAAAACGAGATGCCGATGGGAAGCTTCGGCGCAGGCATCCGGTACGCAATGCCGATCAGCGCGCAGACATTGTTGACGACAAACGCCGAATACTTGAAGTACAGCAATGCGGCAAGACTGATGAGAATCCCGACGGCGAGTGCGAGTCTGCGTCCGCCCGCCGTCTTTGCGCCGTCGATCACGCGTGCACAGACGTAGTTGACAGCGGTTGCAAACAGCATTGCAACGATCCAGACCGGTTCTCCCCACGCATAGAACAGCAATGAGGCGATCAGCAGAATGATATTGCGGGCTCTGCCGTTTCGGATCATGGTATGCAGCCCGATCACGACCGGCAGAAAGATGCAGAGAAACGTGAGAGACGAGAAAACCATATCGTGCCGACAACCCCGTAAATCGATTTTCTGTATGGTATCACACGCTCTGGCGATTGTCAATCGCGCCGAATATGCAAACGGGCGCCGGCCGGTTTGCTGTCGACGCCCGAAGAGATGACGAAAACGGTTCAGCGCTGCGCTTTTTCCGCCCGAACGTCCACGCGCAGGTTTTGGATCATGCCGAGCAGGTCCGTATCCGGCGACATCCACTCCTCTGCACGGCTGAACGGAACGATCACCGGCATGCGCTCATGGATGCTTTTGACCTCGGGATGCGCATTCTGCGTCAGGATCGAACAGCACGGCAGGCGGTGCGTATCCGACGTGCGGATGTACAGCCCCGCAAGATACAGCGGCTCGCCGTCCTCGGCGAAGAACGCATACTTCTCCCTGCGCTTGGCGTCGAGTTTTTTCCATTCATAGTAGCACGACGCGGGGATCAGGCAGCGGCGCTCGTCGACGCTCGTTACGAACAGCGGCTTTTCAAGCACGGTCTCGCTGCGCGTATTGAACACCGGCATGCCTTTGGTCGGATGGTGAAAGCCCCACTGCATCGGAAACGCGCCGATCCTTCGGTTCAGCGACGACGGCGCGATCACGGGAACGACGTCGAACGGACGTATCTCGCCGGACGTTTTGATCGGCGCATCGATGCGCGCAGCAACGCGGACCGCCTCGCCGATCTGCTCTTTGAGCCGTTCCTCCTTGACGTCTTCGTTCAGATAATACCGTCCGCACATGTGCTTTCTTCTCCTTTATATTATTATATACGACGAGCCGATCGATGGCAAGAGCGCAATTTGTCAAAGACTGTCAAAGCGGCAGGAAAACGCACGGCGGATTTTCGAAAAAACGTCTTTGAACGCGATTTGCATGTTTACAAATCTGCGTTTCTCTGTTAATCTATAACATAGGTATAGACATGTCCGTACTGTGCTTTTTTATTCACGGGAAAAGCGCAGGGACAAACTACGATACTGATAAGGGGGGATTCAATCGTGAAAGACACGTTCCGCGGCGGCGTGCACCCGAAAGACAAAAAAGAGCTCAGTCGGGAAGCGGCGCTGCGCGTCTTTGACGCAAAGGGCGAAATGGTATTTCCGCTTGCACAGCACATCGGAAAACCGGCGAAAGCGGTCGTTAAAAAAGGCGACGCCGTGCTGGTCGGCGATAAGCTCGGCGAAGCGGACGGATTCGTATCCGCGAACGTCATCTGTTCCTGTTCCGGCACGGTCAAGGCGGTGGAAAAACGCCGCACGATCTCCGGTGCAATGCAGGAATGCGTTGTGGTGGACAATGACG
>ONMC01000166.1 GCA_900318745.1 uncultured Eubacteriales bacterium | reverse complement strand
TGGGCTTGATCCCGTGTGCAAGCGGACGCATCGTGATGGGCGAAGGCCTGAAGCCCACGGAGATCGGGTATCTGCCGCAGCAGAACACGATCCAGAAGGATTTCCCGGCATCGGTCGAGGAGGTCGTACTCTCCGGCACGATCGGGTATCGAGGACTGAAACCGTTTTACGGCAGACGGGAGCGGGAACTGGCGCGCAGGAACATGGAAATGCTGGGACTGCTGCCGATCGGAAAGCGCAGTTACCAGGAACTGTCCGGCGGTCAGCAGCAGCGCGTGCTGCTTGCCCGTGCGCTTTGTGCGACAAAGAAATGCCTCGTGCTTGACGAGCCGACGACCGGTCTCGATCCCATCGTGACCGCGGAGTTTTATCATGTGCTGCACGAGATCAACGCGGGCGGCATGACGATCGTCATGGTCTCGCATGACGTCGAACAGGCGGTGCGCGACTGCTCACATATCCTGCACCTTTCCTGCCATCCGCTGTTCATCGGCACGGCGGCGCAGTATAAAGCGAGTCCGCTCGGAAGAAAGTATCTGGAGGTGCAAAGCGTATGACGTACGGTTCGATCTCTTCGATCCTCTCGGATCCGTATCTGCAGACGATCCTTGTCCGTGCGGTCATCGTCGGCGTACTCGTCTCGCTGTGCGCAAGTCTGTTGGGCATTACGCTCGTTCTGAGACGATACTCGATGATCGGCGACGGTCTGTCCCACGTCGGCTTCGGCGCGCTCGCACTTGCCACCGCACTGAATCTCGGCAGCGCATCCACCGCGGTTTCCCTGCCGATCGTGCTCGCTGCGGCTTTCCTGTTGATGGGGCTGAACGAGAAGCGAAAAATGCAGGGCGACGCCGCGATCGCGGTTTTATCCACCGGCGCGATCGCGATCGGCACGCTTCTGTTCCGCTTTTCCAAAAACCAATACGCGGACATCTGCAATTCGCTGTTCGGTACGGCGTCGATGTCTACGCTTTCCGAAACGGACCTGTGGCTGACGGTTGCGATCTCCGTCGTCGTGCTGACGTTGTTTCTGCTGTTTTTCACGCGGATCTTTTCGGTCACGTTCGACGAGAACTTTGCAAAGGCAACCGGCGTGCACGTGCGCTTTTACAGCCTGCTGCTTGCGGCACTGACGGCCGTAACCGTCGTGATCGGCATGAAAATGGTCGGCGCGATCATGGTTTCGGGGCTGATCATCTTTCCGGCGCTGTCCGCTATGCGCGTTGCAAGACGGTTTTCCGCGGTCGTGATCACATCGGCGTCGCTCGCGCTCGCGTGCTTTGCGATCGGATTCGTGCTTTCGCTCGTCCTCGACGTGCAGCCGGGTCCCGCGATCATCACAATACACGTAATCGCGTTTTTGATCTGCTGCCTGATCGGCTTTCTGCGCAACCGTATCCGCACGGCAAACAGCAAAAAAATAGTTGTGGAATGAAACCGATCGTGCTATAATATATTCGCAAACTTTTTAAGGGGGGAAACGAAATGAAAAAGTTCTTTGCTGATTTCAAGGCGTTTGCACTGAAGGGCAATGTTGTCGATATGGCGGTCGGCGTCATCATCGGCGGTGCGTTCGGCGCGATCGTCACGTCTCTGATCAACGACATCATCATGCCGCTGCTCGGTCTTCTCATCAAAGTCGACTTCACAAGCTGGGGCGTAGTGCTCGGCGACAATCCCGAAAACCTGGCGCCCGGCGCTGCTGCGGAAGCCGGTCTCACGGTGTTCTATTACGGCAAATTCATCTCTGCGATCGTATACTTTATCCTGATCGCGCTTGCGATCTTCATCGTTGTGCGCGCGCTGCGCAAGGCGGAGGAAAAGGCCGAATCGCTCAGGAAGAAGGAAGAACCCGCGGAAGAAAAGAAGCCGCGCATCTGCCCGTTCTGCAAGATGGAGATCGCGGACGACGCAACCCGCTGCCCGCACTGCACCAGCGAGCTTCCGGAAGAATAAGCAAATCGGATACCGAAAGGGCGTCGCGTACGCCCTTTTTCCGTCGGAACGCACGGCGCAAAACATGCTGCTTTTTGATGTCGATACTTGACATTGCAAACGTGCCGTGCTAAACTAACATATATGGTATATTGTTTGCAGAGATATGGCTGTCCGAGCGGCAATCATACCGGAACATCGTGTAAACCGGCGCAGCTGCCGTGTACACGAAGTGATAAAAGAAGCGGAGGATTTCTTATGAAGAAAGCATTGGCTGCACTCTTGGCACTCGTTCTGTTGGTTGCAATGGTTCCTTCTGTTGCAATGGAGGAGGGAGACGATTATGTACTGGAAATCAAGGGCGGACAGATCTCCGAGAATCTGGAGACGGTCGACGGACAGGAATGCCTGAAGGTGGAAGTCTGGATCAACGGCATCGATGACAATCATTTGCTCGCATCCGCAAACTTTTCCATCGGTTATGACAGCAACCTGCTGACGTATGTTTCGAATAAACAGGGAAGCCTGGTTGCGGTCGATAAGAACGGCAACGAGCAGGGTGCACAATCGCTGATCGTCAACGGCAACACTGCGGGCAAGATCGGCCTGGCAATGGCTTCCGCTTACGGCTGCCGGATCAAGGAAGGCATGCCGCTTATCACGCTGTACTTCAAACTGAGCGATTCGTTCGGCAGCGCTGATGCTGCAGAATTCACGCTGGGCGCAAAGCCGACGGCGGAATCCGTCGTCATGACGGATCAGGTTCAGGGTTCGACCACAACGACGAAGCGCAATCTGACCGCAGATTTCAAGCCCTATCTGATGGTTGCACCGAAGTTCACGACGCACTCGCTGGTGCTTTCCGGACAGATCGGTCTGAACTTCTTCATGGATCTTCCGAGCATCGAAGGCGTGGACTACACAAAGAGC
>ONMC01000100.1 GCA_900318745.1 uncultured Eubacteriales bacterium | reverse complement strand
AGATGCATCGCAAGATCTCCGTATGTGACCTGACCGACCCAAACGCTGCCGTCGCTGTGGCGATTGAGGATATGCGTATGCAAAAGAATCACGCCGATCACAATGACCGGAAGCACTGTGCAAAGCATCCATCCGATGTTGCGGATCCGATAGGAATTGTGCTTTTTCTGTTTGTGTCGGATACAGAGAACCACAATGCATGCGGCAAGCGTGCACAAAGCGAATGCACCGGACAGGATCTGTGACGGCAGTGAAAAGCCGCAAATCAGTGCAAAGAGGCAGGGAAGCCACGTCAAGAGTAAAAGCCCGAGCGAAAGCCCGAGCCAAATTCGATTGATGCATGCATGTTTGCGAAAAACGATTTCGGATAACGCAACGCCGCAAAACGCAAACAGCAGCGTATAGCAAACAGCAATCATCATTTTTGTATGAACAGAATGCCCGTCGTATTCGGCCCGCAATGCGAACAGATCGTTGCGCTTGCCTGCGTGATATAGACTTCCTTGAACGGCTGAAGCTCCAGCGCACGTTGCCGCATCGCTTCCAAAACTTCCGGATCGGAACCGGAATGCGTGATAAAGCAGCGATCGAGTTCAAGATCCGTGCGGTCTTTGATCATGTCGTCTACATACTTCAGAGCGCTGCGCTTGTACGAACCCATGTACTTTTTCCCGACGGTCATGGAACCGAACAGCTCGGGACGAACCATGATGCAGGGTTTCAGGTTCATCAAGGATGCACCGAACTGTGCAAGACCGGAGCATCGTCCGCCCGCATGCAGATACTCGAGATCGTCGAGGATAAAGGAAGCGCTGACACGGTCCGCGATCGGCTGCACTTCATCATATACCTGTTTTGCAGACATGCCCTTTTTGATTCGTTCGCCGCACTCGCAGACGATATGACCGCTGCCCGTAGAAAGGCTCTTGGAATCGATCACATAGACGCGGTCTTCGCCGAATTGTTCGCCTGCAAGACGGGCATTATTGCACGTAGAGGAAAGTCCGCTTCCGAGAGAAACGTGTACGATATCATATCCCTGTTCGATAAACGGGGCGAACACAGCTGCGTATTCGTCGATATTCATCGCTGCGGTACTCGGAAGCGTATGTCGCTGTTCGTAGTTCTCATATATCTCTTTATGCGTGATATCGACGCCGTCGAGATACTCGTTGCCGTTTAACCGTACGTGAATATGAACAAAATCAACCTGGTAACGTTCTGCAAGCTCCGGACCGATGTCACACGAGCTGTCTGCGATAAGCTTTACTGGACGCATAAATCTACCCTCCCACGTAATTTTAGCATGAATCGGACACCGTGTCAATTTGAATTCTGTGTGACAATGAGGCAGTTCTCAAAGGAATGTGCATAAAATGAAACAATCTTGTGAACTGCATTGACGAAACGCGAAAAAGCGGTTAACATGATAAAAAACGAAAGGGGAAGGGTGATATGGCAAAGAATCCGTACACGGTTCTGGGCGTATCGGAAACGGCGACAGACGAAGAAATCCGTGCTGCGTATCGCAGACTTGCCAAGCAGTATCATCCGGACCTGAACCCGAACAATCCGGAGGCGGCGCGGCGTATGAACGATGTAAACGTCGCCTACGATCAGATCAAAACCGCCGAAAAGCGCGCGCAGTATCGAGCTGAACAGTCGCATGCTGCATATACGAATCAATCGTCCTATACGCACAATCCGTTTGAAACATATTATAAGACCGGAAACGGGTATTACGGCGGCTCTTATACGGGTGCGGATTCTTCCGACGGCAACGAACCGCCATTCGGCTGGAGTTCCGTTTTCGAAGAGCAGCAAAGACGCAGGAATTATACAACACGGCTCCGCCCGCTTCGCATCATGACGTTGGTCGCTTTTTTCATTCTGCTGTCCATGTTTGCAAGATGCGCCATGTATAACTGCTTCGTTCTTCCGATGTACGGGTGTTCATCCCTTTACGCCGGTTCCGCAGGGCAGACTGCCGGCGATACATATCATACATCAAGCAACGATTATCGGATTCATACAGGAGAACAACCATGAACTTTCGGACAAAGCTTTATCAGTTTATGCAGGGAAGAAACGGCGTTGACGCATACGGAAGATTCCTGAACCGCGTCAGCTTCGGTTTTTTGCTTGCGGCGATCGTCTGCTCGTTTTTGACGATGGTCTTTGCATCCCATGAGCTTTTAACGGCAGCGCTTGTCTTTCGTATTCTGTACTTCGTACTTTATGCGATCGGCTTTGTTCTTTTGATCTGGTGCAGCATACGCATATTATCGAGACGCGTCGCCGCACGTCAAAAAGAAAACACGCGTTTTCTGTACCGCCGTCAGAAGATCGTCCGCTTCTTTGAAAGCAAAAAGCAGGAATGGAAAAACCGCAAGACATACAAATACTTCAAATGTCCGAAATGCGGGCAGAGAATGCGTGCGCCGCGTCATAAAGGAAAGATCCGCGTAACGTGCAACCAATGCACGAACGTATTCCTTACGAAAACGTAATCCCTGAGAAACCTCTTTTCTTATCAGACCTTTTGTGCTATAATCAACAAAAATGCACAGAGGTCTGTTTTTATGAGTTATGCCGATCGCGTATATATCGAAAACTGCAAACGAATCCTTACGGAAGGCGTATGGGATACCGATCAGAACGTGCGCCCGCACTGGGAAGACGGAACACCCGCGCATACCGTAAAGCTGTTCGGCGTCGTCAACCGCTATGATCTCACAAAGGAGTTTCCGATCATGACGCTTCGCCGCACGTATTGGAAATCCTGTATCGATGAGCTGCTTTGGATCTGGCAAAAGAAATCCAACAACGTTCACGATCTGAAGAGTCATATCTGGGACAGTTGGGCCGATGAATCGGGGTCGATCGGAAAAGCATACGGCTACCAGCTTGCAAAAAAGGACATATATCCGGAAGGAGAATTCGATCAGGTCGACCGTGTGCTGTATCTTTTGAAGCACGACCCCGCAAGCCGCCGGATCATCACAAGCATGTATAATTTCAGCGATCTGCATGAAATGCATCTGTATCCTTGCGCATACAGTATGACCTTTAATGTCTCAGGCAATCGGCTGAATGCCGTTCTCAATCAGCGTTCGCAGGACATGCTTACGGCAAACAATTGGAATGTTCTGCAGTATGCCGTTCTGCTGCACATGTTCGCGAAGGTCAGCGGATTCGAAGCAGGCGAGCTCGTGCACGTGATCGCGGATTGCCACATTTATGATCGTCATGTAGAAATGGTGAGGGAAATGATCGATAAGGAACCGTATGAAGCGCCGCAGTTTTCCATCGATCCGGACGTCAATGATTTCTACGCGTTTCAAACATCCAGTTTTCATATCGAAGATTACCGGTATCATCCGTTTGATCGGTCGATCCCGGTTGCAATTTGACCATGATCGCAATCGTCAACATCAGCCCCTCATGGGGAATCGGTTCGGATAATCGTCTTCTTGTGCATGTTCATGCGGACATGCGGCGCTTTCGCGCGATCACGTCCGGACATACCGTGATATTCGGTCGAAAAACATTGGAAACGTTTCCGAACGGAAACCCTCTTCCGAAGCGAAACAATATCGTACTGACGCGAGATCCCGGTTTTCAAAAAGAAGGTTTGACGGTCTGTCATGATTTGGCCGAACTCAAGGCAGCAATCGCAGGCATTGAAGAAGAAAGCGTTTTTGTCTGCGGCGGAGAGCAGGTTTATCGTCTCTTGCTTCCGTATTGCAAAACCGCACTCGTAACGCTTACCGAAACATATCAGACTGCAGATCGATGCTTTCCGAATCTGAACCGTCTTTTGAATTGGAATGTTACGGAAATCGGAGAACTTCAGCACGAAAACGGAGTCGCTTACCGGTTTATCACGTATACGAATCGCAGTGTAAAACAGCTGTAAAAAACAAGAACGATGTGCCGAACAGCACATCGTTCTTTGGTGGAGCTTAGGGGATTCGAACCCCTGATCTCTACACTGCCAGTGTAGCGCGATAGCCAACTTCGCTAAAGCCCCGAACAGATGATATTATAAGGCACGAATTCGGAAAAGGCAATAGTTTTTTCGAAAAGAATGCAATCATTTTTTGAACAATTTCAAAAAATGCTTCACGTTTTCATCGGATATGATATAATGCAGCTATGGAAAAGAAGACAGTCAAACGCGTTCAGGCAGGCAGAGATGCGGTTTTCACCCGAAACAAAGGTCGAAAGCCGTTTGCTTTGGACGTGTTGTTTTTATCATTAAAGCTTCTCCTTGTTGCGATTCTGATCGTCGGTATGGCTGGCGCCGGGATCGTTTACGGCGTTTTCAAGGTTTATGTGGATACGACGCCGGTCTTTGACGTTGCACAGCTGACAAAGAGCGACCGCACTTCATACCTGTACGATGCATTCGGCAACGAGATCATGCCGCTTTCTTCCATCGAGTATCGCGATTGGGTCGATATCGAAGAGATCCCCGAAATGCTGCGCAATGCGTTCATCTCTGTGGAAGACGTTCGCTTTTATAAGCACAGCGGTGTCGATTTCAAGCGTTTGTTCTCGGCAACGCTGGAGATTCTCGGAAACTCAAATTCTTCGGGCGGCAGCACGAGTACACAGCAGCTGATCAACAACAAAGTTCTGGGATCGGAGCGTACCTATAAGCGCAAAATACAGGAAGCGTTTTTGGCGCTGCAGTGCGAGAAAGTCATGGAGAAGGACAGTATCCTGGAAGCATATCTCAACGATATCTATCTCGGCGGTTCCAACTACGGCGTCAAAACAGCGGCGAAGGATTTCTTCAACAAAGAGCTGAATGAACTGACAATCCGTGAATGCGCCATGCTTGCCGGTTTAACACAGAATCCGTATCGCTATAACCCGCGACTGAATTATTACTGGGAACAGTACGGACGCAGTGAAGATGCATATGAGACCTATACCGTTGCAAGAACGAATACCGTTCTGTCCCGCATGTATGAAAACGGCAAGATCACGCGTGAGCAGTATCTGTCCGCGCTGGATGAGGATATCCATATTCAGGAAAAATCCGACAATACCAAAATGTACGACTATGCGTATTTTGTCGAATACTGCATGGACGACGTAATTACGCACTGGCTTTTAAAGGACGGTGTTCCGAACACCTCACAAAACCGTTTGGCATACGAAAACAAGCTTCGCACCGGCGGTTATCGGATTTATACCACGTTGGATCCGTTTGTGCAGAAAACGGTACAAAACACGATCACGTACTGGGATAACTATCCGAATCTTGCGGACATGAGCCAGAACGTTATCACCGAAACGCTTTCCGACAGCATCACGATCGAGACGATCGAGCCGCAGGCTGCAGCCGTGGTAATGGATCATAAAAGCGGCGAAATCCGCGCGATCATCGGCGGAAGGACGGAGCCGATCATCCGTCGCGGTCTGAACCGCGCAACGCAGAGTTATGTAGAAATCGGTTCCTCGATCAAGCCTCTCAGCATTTACGGCGCAGCGCTTGACAACGGACTTTCTCCGGCGTCCGTCGTCGTCAATGCAGACGGTATGATTCAGGGATGGGGCGGAGAAAAGGGATATCCGAACGGCGGTCTGTCGACTTCCGCGTACTACGGTCCCGTCACCGTTCGAAAAGCGCTGAGACAGTCTCTGAACGTTGCCGCCGCACGGCTTCTGTTCTCACAGTCCGTCGGTATCGAACGATCCGTTGAGTATTTGAAAAAACTCGGCATTTCCGAATCTCAGATCAATAAAGACGGACCCGGTCTGGCGCTCGGTACGTCCGGAATTACGCCACTGCAGGTTTGCGCCGCATATTCTGCGATCGCAAACAACGGATACTATAATGAACCGCTTTCGTTTACGAGCGTGACGGACAGCGAAGGAAATGTCGTTTTGAACGCGGACGTCATCCGCGGCACGCAGACGAAGGTTTTCAAAGAGTCATCCACGGCTTATCTGCTGGTCGATCTGATGAAGGAAGCCGTTGAATCCGGTACCGGTACAAAAGCAAAGATCAACGGATACGAAACCGCAGGCAAAACC
>ONMC01000101.1 GCA_900318745.1 uncultured Eubacteriales bacterium | reverse complement strand
ATGATTCAAAAAACCGTCAACCTTGATGATGTCGCCGGGAAGTACCTTGCCTTCCTTCAGAATGCGTTCCTTGAGTTCCTGCATAATCCCCTCCGTGTTTATAAAAATTGCAGCAGAGAACCTGCTGCCAATATCGCAAATACGCGCATCGCAGCGTGTATTCGAATCCAATAGTCGCGGCTGTGGCGCTGCGGTAGAAACGTTCGGGCCGTTTATCCGAACCTATAATGGCGTGCCGTATGGAATTGTTTTGATTATACGCGAAGCAAGTCGAAATTGCAAGAGGAAAGCGGCGGTTTTCGACAATATAATAAAGCGGATTTCCGTGCAGAACAGCACACTTGACTTTTGGGATTCGACGTGCTAAAATGCGCCAATCAAACGAAAGACACGCACGCGTACGCGTATAATAAAAAGGAAGGAATTGCCTCTGAAAATGAGCAGAGCCGAAGCAGTAGAAGTTTATAATGCCGCACATAAGCGCGGACTGAAAACCTATCGTGACGACGTGGAGCACGGTCGCTATCCGTACCCGAAGGTCCTCGACGAGATCCTTGATGGGCAGTCGATCGCCGGCCGCATCGAGCTCGGCGTCTGTACGCTGCCGATCTCACGCATCGAAGGCATCGTGAGCGCCGGACGGCGCACCGCGTTTTCGACGGATTTCATGCCGCTGCTCGATGCGAACACGGAATTCGGCGTAAAATGGATCTCCCTGTGCGCGGCGCATCTCGACGAGGGCATCCGCGATCCGATCCGCTGCTACGAATACTACGGCGATTTCTATATTCAGGAAGGCAATAAACGCCTGTCCGTGCTGCGCGCATTCGACGCGCCGACGGTAACGGCCTCGGTGCTGCGCATCGTCCCCTCCTATTCAGACGATCCGAAAACGCGCCTGTATTATGAGTTTCTCGAGTTCTATCATCTGAGCCGCACCTATACGTTCCGGTTCACGAAGCCGGGGCGATACAAAAAGCTGATCGCGGCGCTCGGTTTCGAGCAGGACGCCGTCTGGACCGATGAACAGCGGACGCGTGTGGTCTCCGCATATACGGTTTTCGAAGCGGCAGCGCAGCGCGCAGGCGGCGGATGTGCGCGTTGAGGACGCGTTCCTTGCCTGGCTGTCTGCGTATACGATCGACGATCTCAGATCAATGACGAACGAACAGCTGACGGCTTCGTTGAAGACGAATGCGATCGATCTCGACGCGGACGTGACGGTGGCGACCGAAAACCCACCCGCCGGCAAGAGCATGCTCTCTCGCATCTATGACGCGATGTTCCTGCCGACACATCTTTATGCAGCATTTATACACGAGTATTCACCCGACCAATCCAACTGGGTGAAGGCACACGAAGCGGGCCGTTTGTTTGCGGAGAAAGCGCTCGGCGACAAGGTGCAGACTCGTGCATACATCGCCGACGCGGAGCATTCCGCCGATGCGCTGTTTGATCAGGCTGCGCAGGACGGCGCGCAGGTTGTCTTTGCCACGACGCCGTCTCTGATCGCAAGCTGCCGGCGCGCGGCGGCTGCGCACCCGCATGTGAAGATCCTGAACTGTTCGGTCGCCATGCCCTACCCCGGAATGCGCACCTATTACAGCCGCATATACGAAGGCAAGTTCCTCTCCGGTGTGATCGCAGGCGCATGCTCGCACAGCGATCGGATCGGATATGTCGCGGCGACGCCGATCTTCGGCGTGCCGGCCGGCATCAATGCATTCGCGCTCGGGGCGCGTCTTGTCAATCCGCGCGCCGTTGTCAAGCTGCGCTGGTCATGCGTCGAAAGCGATCCGTTCGAAGCGTTGTTGAAGGACGGCGTCGATGTGATCTCGAATCACGAGCTGTTCGCGCCGGAAAAGCCGTATGCGCCGTTCGGGCTGGTCCGCATTTTGCCGGACGGCTCGCAGGAACCGCTTGCCGCGCCGTATTGGGACTGGGGCACGTTCTATCAAAAGCTTCTCAACGATATCCTGACCGGTCACTGGGAGGACGAGCGCGCGAACGGAACGAACAATGCCGTGAATTACTGGTGGGGTCTGAAGAGCGGCGTGATCGGCATTTCCTATGCGGATAAGCTGTCCGAAGGCGTGCGTACGCTTGCGAATACGCTGAAGCAGTCGATCATTGACGGGCGGCTCGATCCGTTCCGCCGCGTGATGTCGGATCAGGCGGGCATCGTGCGAAACGACGGCGAGCGTTGGCTTTCGCCGGAAGAGATCCTGAAAATGGACTGGCTCTCGGACACCGTCGAGGGCGAGATCCCCGCATTTGAATCGATCCTGCCGATGGCGCAGAATATCGTGCGCCTGCTCGGCGTCTATCGCGACCGGATCCCCCCGGTAAAGGACGGTCCGATCCTATGAAGATCCTGCTGCTGTCCGATGAACCGGATCCGCTGTTCTGGGATTATTACCGTCCCGGACGGCTCGACGATTTTGATCTGATCCTGTCCGCAGGCGATCTGGACGCCTCGTATCTGAGTTTTTTGGTAACGATGGCGCATGCACCGCTGCTGTATGTGCACGGCAATCACGACGGCAGCTATGAGGCGCGTCCGCCGGAGGGCTGTGACTGCATCGACGATGCGCTTGTGACCGTTCAGGGCGTGCGCATCCTGGGACTCGGCGGCAGCGCGCTGTACAGCCGCGGACCGCACCAGTACACGGAACGGCAGATGCGGCGGCGCATTCGTCGGCTGAACTTCCGCGTGCGGCGTGCCGGCGGCGTCGATATCATTCTGACGCATGCGGCGCCGAAGGGCTGCGGAGACGATACGGATTATGCGCACCGCGGATTCGAGGCGTTTTTGCCGATGCTCGACCGGTGGAAGCCCAAGGCGCTCGTGCACGGACACGTCCATCTTCGCTTCGGGATCCCGCGCGAGCGGCGGTACGGCGATACACGTGTGATCAATGCCTGCGGGCACTTCGTGATCGAGATCGAAACCGATCCCCTGCAGTCTGCAAAAACAAAAGCTTTCTGAAAAAGCCCGATCGGGCTTTTTTATTTGCATTTCTTGACACGATGCGACATCACGGTGTATTATAATATATTATGAAGCAAATCAGAGGCACCTTATGACGGACCAATTTTCGAGAACGCGGCTGCTTTTGGGAAATGCCGGAATGGAACGGCTGAAATCCTCGCGCGTTGCGGTGTTCGGACTCGGCGGCGTCGGCAGCTATGTCGTGGAAGCGCTGGTGCGCAGCGGCGTCGGCACGATCGATTTGATCGACAACGACCGCATCTCGCTGACCAATCTGAACCGCCTGCTTTACGCGACGCACGAGAACATCGGACGACCGAAAACCGAGGTCGTCGAGGAGCGCATCCACGCGATCTGCCCTGATACGGTCGTACACGCACATATGTGTTTTTATACAGATGAGAACGCATCATTATTCGACTTTATGCAGTATGATTATGTGGCGGATGCGATCGACACGGTTGCCGGAAAGCTCTCGCTTGCCATGCAGGCGCATGCGGCAAACGTGCCGATCATCAGCTGCATGGGTGCGGGGAACAAGCTCGATCCGACCGCCTTTGAGGTGGCGGATATCCAAAAGACCAGCGTATGCCCCTTGGCGCGCGTTATGCGACGCGAACTCAGAAAACGCGGCATTGCGCATCTGAAGGTCGTGTACTCCAGGGAAACGCCGATCGACCCGGTTTCGGATGAACCGAGCGATCCCGATCTGGATCCGTGCTCCAAGCGGCAGACACCGGGCAGCTGTGCATTCGTTCCGTCTGCGGCGGGGCTCATTTTGGCAGGCGAGATCATCCGCGATCTGATCAGGCAATAAGGAGGGATCGATATGCCCGGACCGATGGGGCCGATGGGTCCGCGCGGGTTTCTGACCGAAGATGAAAAAACGTCCGTGCCGAAGGTAACGGGCAAGCTGCTTTTGCGCATCTTATCCTATCTGAAGCCGTACTGGTTCCAGTTTTTGCTGGTATTTCTGGCGATCCTCGTTTCGGCGGCTGTCGGACTTCTCCCCAGCATCATCACCGGTAAGATCGTAGACGAAGCGCTGGTCGGCCGCAACATGAAGCTGCTGATCGAGCTTTTGATCGCGGCCTTTGTGACGCTGACCGCTTCCGAGGTGATCGGCGTGCTTGAAAGCTACATCAACGCATGGATCAGCAACCGCATCATCTTCGACATGAAGAACCAGATGTACGATCATCTGCAGCATATGCCGCATTCCTTCTTCACAAGCGAGAAGCAGGGCGACATCATCACGCGCATGAACTCCGATATTTCCGGCGTCTCCAGCGTGATCTCCGGAACGCTGTCGAGCATCGTCAGCAACATCGCCGTCGTTGTCACGACGCTGGTCGCGCTGTTCTCGATGAGCTGGCAGCTTGCGCTGGTCGGCATCGTTGTGATCCCGCTGCTCATCCTGCCGACGCGCTCCGCCGGCAAAACGCGCTGGAAGCTGCTCTCGGAGAGTCAGGCAAAGAACGACGAGATGAATCAGCTCGTCAACGAAACGCTATCCGTGTCGGGCTCGCTGCTGGTCAAGCTGTTCACCCGCGAAAAGCGTGAGATGCAGCGTTTCCACGACGTCAACGAAGAGGTCACACAGCTTGCCATGAAAGAGCAGCGCAGCGGCAAATGGTTCCGCGTGCTGATGGGCATGTTCACGCAGCTCGGTCCGCTTCTGATCTATTTTGCGGGCGGGTATTTCATCATCTCAAAGTCCGATCCGGGTCTGACCGTCGGTACGATCACGGCAAGCGTGGCGCTGATCAACCGACTGTACCGTCCGATCCAGTCGCTGCTGAACATCCATGTGGACTTCACCCGCTCGCTCGCGCTGTTCACGCGAATCTTCGACTATTTTGACATGATCCCCGCGATCCGTCAGCCGGAGCATGCAAAGCGCCCGAGCGTGAAACGCGCCGATATACACTACGAGCATGTTGCATTCTCGTATACGCCGGAAAAGCAGATCCTGAAGGACATCGACTTTACCGTTCCCGCAGGCAGGATGTTCGCCGTCGTCGGACCGTCCGGCTCCGGCAAATCGACGATCGTCAATCTTCTTCCCCGCCTCTATGACGTCGACGCCGGAAGCGTGAAGATCGGCGATACCGATGTGCGCGATTTCGATCTCAATTATCTGCGCCGCAGCATCGGCGTCGTGACGCAGGATTCCTATCTCTTCAACGGAACGATCCGCGAGAATCTGCTGTATGCAAAAGAAACCGCCACGGAGCAGGAGCTTTGGGACGCGTGCAGGATCGCGAATCTCGAGGAGTTTCTGAAGAACCAGCCGGATGGTCTCGACACCGTCGTCGGCAACCGCGGTCTTAAGATGTCCGGCGGTGAGAAACAGCGTCTTTCGATCGCACGCATTGTTCTGAAGGATCCGAGCATCCTGATTCTTGATGAGGCGACGTCCGCGCTCGATTCGATCTCCGAGTCCGCGATCCAGAGCGCGCTCGAACATCTGATGAACGGGCGCACCAGCATCGTGATCGCGCACCGTCTCTCCACGATCCTGAAGGCCGACCGCATTCTGGTCGTACAGGACGGCGTGATCGCCGAGCAGGGCACGCACGATGAACTTCTTTCCAAAAACGGCACGTACCGCGAACTGTATGAAACGCAGTTCCGGCAGGTGATCGAACGCGAAACCGAACAGAAATGACCGAAAAAAGAGTCCGTACCAATCGAAGAACGACTGCCTGGGCAGTGCTCGGCATCATGCTCGGCGTACTGCTGATGCATGTGTGTTTATCGTTCATTGCAGTCGGGCTCTTTTATCGTTTCTTCTATGCGCGCTATGATGTATACTGTCCGACCGATCTGTCGGTTTCGGACATTCGCGCAGCGACGGAAGCCGTCTCTTTCGAAGCGAACGGCGTTTCTCTGTCCGGTCTGCTGATCGGAGACGGGCAAAAGGGCGTGATTGTGATGGTGCACGGCATGCGCAGCGGAATGGACGCGCACTTTGCGGAAGCGGACTACTTTGCGGCGCGCGGCTATACAGTCTTCACCTATGACGGCACCGGCTCACGCACCAGCGGCGGCGATTCGCGCTGCAGTATCTCGCTGGCGCGCGATGATCTCAATGCCGCGCTCGATTATCTCGAAACGAGCGCCGTATCCGATCTTCCGGTGTTCCTTTACGGGCACAGTTCCGGCGGATATGCAGCGGCAACGGCGCTCGATCGCGCAAACGCCACGGTCGCAATGTGCGCGTTTGACGACCCGATCGACACGATGTGCGATACCGCAAAGCCGTATATCAGTTTCCTTGTGTATCTGCAAAGACCGCTTCTTGCGCTGTGGAACCGCATCGAGGCGGGCGACGACGCAAATGAGGCCGCGCGCGACTGCATCAATCGAAGCGACGCGCCGATCCTGATCATCGGCGCAAGCGAAGATCGGGTGATCCCGAAAGCGGATGCGCTTTATCTGCACGAAAGCGATATCATCGATCCGAATGCGCAATACCTTGAATGGGCAGGCGATCATTCCGATCTGTGGCTTTCCCCTGCCGCCCTCGACTATCGCGAACGCGCAGACGGATCGATCGACCGGCTGCTGTACAATGCGGTCGATCCCGTGTTTTTGGATACGGTGCTTACATTCTTCGATGCCGCTGTTTCAAACTGAAAAAAGAGGGTCGTTCCCATCGGAACAACCCTCTTTTTTTCGTTCTTACCAGTTGTAAGAGTAGCTGCTGTAGCTGTTGCTGCCTGCGATTGCCGCAACGATGACGGCGATCAGCCAGATCACAAACAATACGGTGAGCACAATGCCGAGGATCATACCGATCCGGGCAAGGATGCTGCCGACCTTCGCCTTGCCGGAAAGCACGCCGCCCTCCGCAAGGAACTGCCTGACCTTGCTCTTGGCAATCCCGGAGAAGATGATGCCGAGAATGCTCAGATAGAACGAAGAAGCAAAGGCAATGCCGAGTATACCGAAGATCAGGATCGGGGTGGACAGCGCGTTCGCCGCCGGGTTCGACTTCACGACCGGCTGTTCGTATACCGGCGTTTCATAGGTCGGCTGAACGGGCTCGTTTACCGCCGTTTCCCGCACCGGTTCGGACTGTGCAATGGATGCGCCGCAGTTCGGGCAGAACTTG
>ONMC01000104.1 GCA_900318745.1 uncultured Eubacteriales bacterium | reverse complement strand
CAGTATTTTCCCCGGGCATGCGCTGAACTATCCGTTCCTTTGCGAAACCTCCGGCGCATCGCTGTATCAACTCGGCGCAAGCGCAAGGCAGGCTTATATCATTACGGCATTGTATGCGTTCATTCTGGCGGCTTTCGGCGTTTATCTGTTCTTCCGCCAATGGCTGAAAAAGGACGCGCGGGCGGCGTTTGCGACTGTTCTGTTCTTCTTCGGCGGCGGATTCGGTTTTTTCTATTTCTTCGATCTCGCCAAAGCGGGCGGCCTTCTGAAACCGCTTCTGAACACCGGTGCGCAGACGGTCTCACAGACGCTTCTGGACGGCTTTTATCAGACGCCGACCAATATTCCGGCGCTCGGACTGCGTTGGGTCAATCCGATCGTGGACATGCTGATCCCGCAGCGCGCAACGCTGTTCGGCTGGGCCTTCCTGTTCCCCTGTCTCTATCTGCTGCATGGATTCTCATTTGAACAAAAGAATGAAAATGCTCTGCCGCTTGCGATACTTGCCGGATTTCTTCCGTTGATCCACACGCATTCATTTCTGGCACTCGGCGTCATCAGCGCCGTCTATTGCATCTCGGATCTGTTATCCGTCAGATTCGAAAGAACGCGACTGATCCGTTGGGCAATGTATGCGATCGTGACGTGCGCGATCGCCGCCCCGCAGCTGCTTCTGTTTACATTCCGACAGGCGGCGGAAAGCAGTCTGGTACGGTTCCATCTGAATTGGGCGAATAACGCGGATTCCTATATCTGGTTCTATGTCAAAAATATGGGAATGCTGTTTGTGCTCATGCCGTTTGCATTTCTGCTGCTGTCAAAGCGAGACAGAAGGATCTATATCGCTGCTGTCGTGCTTTGGCTGATCGCAGAGTTTATTGAGTTTCAGCCGAACGACTACGATAACAACAAACTGCTGTTCATTTGGTTCGCATTCACATGCGCGTTGGTTGCCAAATGGCTTTGCGGTCTCGTGCTTCGCGCCGAGCATCGGATCACAAAACGGTATACGGCGGAACAGCGTCTGAAAGCGGATCGGATCGCGGTGCATTTGATCTGCTTCGTATTCGTGATCTATTTCGGATCAAAGCTGATCGGACGCAGCGAAGACGCGATCGTTATTCCGTCTTCAACACTGTTCACGCTCTTTTTCCTTTGCGGACTTCTGATACTGATCACAGTCAGATCCTTTATGAGGCAAAGAACAAAGCGCAATGCGTTTTGCTTGACGTCGGCATTTGCCTTCGGATGTTTCTGGCTGATCGCACTTTCTTTGTGTTGGTACCGACAGTATGCGCAAGCAGAGATCCGTTTCGCACCGATCGTTTTGATCATTGCTTTGATGCTCTCGATGCTCGATCTGATCCTTGCCGCTCTGCGCTTTGCAATGCAAAAGAATCGAATCGGTCGCGCAGCATTCGGTTCGCTTGCGCTTACCCTTGCAGCTTACCTTTTGATCTTTGTCACAACAGCTTCATCCGTGATGACGATCATGAGAGAACTGAAAAGCGAATATCAGGTCTATACCGGATCGGAAATCGAACTTTCCGAAATGATCAAAGAACGTACCGTACCGGACGACGTGATCCTCGCAAACAGCTATCACTGGAATCTCGTGACGCCTTTGACGGGACGCAGCATCGTGACCGGAACCGGAACATTTCTCTATTATCACGGGATCAATACAACGGAACGCGAATCCGATGTCCGCGCAATGTATGAAGCACCGAATGAAAGCCTTGATCTGTTCGGGAAGTATCGGGTAAAGTACATTCTCATCAGCAATGCAGAACGTCACAACTACGATATTGACGAAGCATTTCTTCATGAGCGATGCGAATGCGTTGCACAGAACAGTTCCGGAGAGCTGTATAAATTGCCGTAAGAAAAAAGCATCGGTTCAACCGATGCTTTTGTTTACATGCGGCGAGTAAGCCGTAAGCCGAGTTCTGTCATAGGACGATCATCTGTCTAGGCGACACGTTACCGTGCCGCTCAAGCGATTACAAAGAGCGTAGCGGGCAGCTATTTAATGCTCTCATTTCAATCTTGCACCGAGTGGGGTTTACAGAACGGACAAGTCGCCATGCCGTTGGTGAGCTCTTACCTCGCCTTTCCATCCTTACCTTTTCAGGCGGTATATCTCTGTTGCACTTTCCTTGAAGTCGCCTTCACCGGGTGTTACCCGGCACCCTGCCCTGTGGTGCTCGGACTTTCCTCACCTCAAAATTGAGCCGCGATCGTCTGGCTTACTCACCGCAAAACGAAATCAGTTTTGGTCTGCGTACAAAAGGCGTCCGCAGTTTTCACATTCGAGGATCATATCTTCTCCGACGAGACGCCGGATCGCAAGACTCGGAAGCGACATGTTGCATCCGCTACATTTACCGTCTCGAACTTCGACAACCGGCATGCCGTGATGCTGACGCACACGTTTGTAACGCGTCATCAGAGAAGGACTGACCTTCTTTTCAAGCTCCTCCATCTTTTTATCGATCGCAAGCATATCCATCGCAGCGTCGTCCTTCTCCTGCTGACAAACGACACGCAAAGAATCGTATTCCTTTTTTGCTTTCACGCCATGCTGACGTGTTTTCTGATACTCCGAAACCGCGGAATCCAGGTTCTGGAACAACTGTTTGATCTCCTTTTCCAGATTCTGCGATTCACGATTGAGCTTTTCGATATCCTGACGGAATTCGGTCATTTCTTCGGACGTGCATTCTTCGTCGCCCTTAAGCGTTTCAAATTCCGAGGTTTCAAGATCGAGACGCTTCAAAACCGCTTCATACTGCGTTTTCATGCGGGCAAGATTTGCGCTGAACGCATCCATGTCATCATTCAGCTTAACAATCGTTGCCTGCTGCTGCTTGATGTACTTTGCCAGCTTATTCAGCTTTTGACGATTCGCCGTTGTACGAACGGATGCATCGATCTGCTGCTTTTCGAGATCGGCGTCCTGATAAGCCAAAAGTGCTGTCGGTCTACTCATTGCGGATACCTCCTTGCGGACAAGGCATGGGAGCTTTGCCCGATTGTGTTAAACTATATTGTACATCAAAACTTTCTTTCTGTAAACGGTTAATTAACGGTTTTAATACGATTCTTTCCGTTTCGTAGTGGCCGAGCACACAGCAATGCAATCCGAGATAGTCGGCTTCCAGTGCCTGATGGTGTTTCATCTCACCGGTTACGAACGCATCGCATCCCGCAGCCTTCGCGAACCGGATGTCTCCTCCGCCCGCACCGCCGATCAGGCCGATCGTTTTTACGATGGCTTCCGGATCGCCTACCGTATGCGCAGCGGCATTGAGCGTACGTTCGCAATGCTCCTTGAACACTTTGAACGGCATATTCTGCGGGAGCTCGCCGATCCTGCCGAGATTATCGGGCGGAAGCGGACGAACGTCAACAAGACCGAGCAGTTCGGCAAGCGAGTCGTTTACGCCGCCGGGAGCGGCGTCGAGGTTTGTATGTGCAGCATACATGCCGATCCCGTTTCGTATCAAGCGGTATGCAGCGGCCGTTTCAAAAAGGTTTGGATCAATGCATGTAACCGGTTCCCAAAAGATCGGATGATGCGTCAGAACAAGATCGAATCCTCCCGCGATCGCTTCTTCTGCAACCGAAACCGTGAGATCGAGTGAAACAAGCACTTTTTTGATTTCTTTGTGATCCGTTCCGATCAGAAGACCGATCCGGTCGTTCTGCATGGCAAGCGATCGCGGCGCAACGCGTTCCATCAAATCACAAAATGTCTGAATGTTCATAAGTGTTCCTCAAATGTTCAATGATCTGTCTGTATGCGTCGATTCGCATGCGCAGTTTGCTTTCGCCCGGCGAACCGCCCGCGGTTTTCAATTGCTTATTCAGAATGGACAACTGCAATTCGCAGTACGGAGAAAGGTTTTCATCCGCATCGGCAAAGCTTTGATATCCGACTTCGAAAAAGTCATTCGGAAATCCGTACGGCCAGAGTTGTATTCCGTCTCCCTTTTCGGCACGAAAGATTTGATAATACCTGCCGCGCTCATAGATGATCCGATCATGCGTAATCCGGAACGCGTTCCGATAAAGGTATTCGCGTATATCGCTTTGCGCACGCATCGGCTGCAGAACGAGAGCGGTATGATCCTTTATCTTCTCTGTATCACGGGAAAGGAGTTCAACCATCAGAGTTCCGCCCATTCCGAGCAAAGCGATCGCATCGACATTTTCGCTGCGATCCAGCACATCAAGTCCATTTCCGAGACGAAACGAAACCCGGTCGTTCAAACCGATGTGAAAAAGGAGCTGCTTTGCCTTTTCGAGAGACGGCTCACTGATATCCGCGGCAATCACCTGTTCGCAGGCATGCTGCTGTAAAAGCGCGGCGGTCAGCCTGCCGTGATCGCATCCGATATCGGCGACGATTCCCGATCCGTTCAGCATCGAAAGCGCGCACCTCAACCGAGGCGTCAGATGAACATAGCGATCGTTCATATGCAGATCCGTTTCAGCGGAACGACATCGTCGATCGGTCCGCCTCCGAGACAGTGCTCGCCCTGATAGAAGACAACCCATTGTCCGGGTGTGACAGCGCGCTGTGCAGATGCAAAATCGACGTGCGCGCCGCTGCCGTCAATCGTTACGGTAACGTTCTGATCCGGTTGACGATAGCGGAACTTTGCGGTGCAGGCAAATGTTTTGTCCGGCGGAGCACCGTCGATCCAGTTCACATAGTTCGCGTGAAGCGACGTTGAATACAACTCTTCGTGTTCGCCTTGCTGCACGATCAAGAGATTTCGTTTGAGATCCTTACCGATGACAAACCAACTCTCCCCCGTACCGTCGCTTCTGCCGCCGATCCCGAGCCCTCTGCGCTGTCCAAGCGTGTAGTACATCAATCCGTCATGCAGACCGATCGTCTTGCCGTGTTCGTCGACAATCTCTCCTCTTTGCGCGGGAAGATATTGCATCAGGAAGTGCTTGAAGTTTCGTTCGCCGATAAAGCAGATACCGGTACTGTCTTTCTTCGCCGCATTACAGAACTGCTGGTCTTTTGCAATGCGTCGAACTTCGGTCTTTTGAAGATCTCCGATCGGAAACACAACGCGCTGGAGCTGCTCTTTTGTCAGCCCTGCCAGAAAATATGACTGATCCTTACCGGGATCCGCACCGCGCAGCAAATGCTTCTGCGCATCAAGTCTGCAATAATGACCGGTCGCCAGCAGACCCGCACCCGTCTTTAAAGCAAAATCCAGAAACGCCTTGAATTTGATCTCACAGTTGCAAAGGACGTCGGGATTCGGCGTTCTGCCTTTTTGATACTCATCCAAAAAGTACGAGAACACGCGCTCGCGATACTCCTGCGCGAAATTGACCGTATAGTACGGTATTCCGATCGTTTCACATACGCCTCGAACATCGGCATAATCCTGCGTCGCGGTGCAGACGCCTTCATCGTCCTCTTCGTCCCAGTTTTTCATAAAAACGCCGACTACATCAAAACCCTGTTGCTTCAGAAGATATGCTGCAACAGAGCTGTCAACACCGCCGGACATTCCTACGACGATATGGTTCATTCTTTGATCGAAATCACTTCGAAGCCGGCGTTTTCGATTGCTTCACGGACTTTCGCCTGATCCGCAAACGATTCGATCTCACAGGTCCCGATCTCGCAGGACGTTACGCTAGCGCCGATTTCTTCCATTGCTTTTTTTGGGAGTTGTAGTGATTGTGATTGCACAGACACTTGTAAAAAATGCTATGATCGATGAAGTACAGAGTACATTGAAATCCTCTGCAGAGGCAATGT
>ONMC01000107.1 GCA_900318745.1 uncultured Eubacteriales bacterium | reverse complement strand
TTTTCTTTGCGTCGAACTCTTCCTGACTGATCGCTCCGAGATCAAGGAGCTCCTTGAACTTTTTGATCTCGTCGGCAGCGGAAACCTGCTGAACAACAGCAGCGCGCGGCGCGCGCAGTTCGGCGCGCTTTGTTTCGATGTAGTCGACAATTTCGCGCGCGACAGGCAGGTTTTGCGGACTGACCGGAATGGAGTTCTCATCGTTGATCGCGTCGACGACGCTTCCGCTCCTTTCAAGACTGCCGGGATAAACAAACTGGATAAACCCGACCGTAATGCCTGCCGGTTCTTTGAACTGAACGGCGGTCAGGTCAGCGAAATTGATCCGTTTGCCGCCTGTTCCGCCGCCGCTCAGAACGTTTCCGGTAATGGTTCCGAGCCCGCCTGTGCGCATATAATTAAGCACCAGATAGTCCTCGTAGACTTCGAGCGTCGTTCCGGTATGTGCATTCAGAGCATACTTGTAGTTTTTGACGGTTCCCTGCGCGGCGTCCACCTTGCTCTTGGCATAGCTGATCGCATTGGCGGCTCGCTCTCGGTCGCTGAATTTATAGCAGAGCGTATAGATTTTGTTTGACGTTTTTGTACGCATCTGTGCGACGCCGTTCGTCAGGGGAGTCGGGGCGGTCACAAGCGTAATGCTGTTGATTTCGGAGAAAGGGATCTCTTCTTTCCCGTACAGGATCGCGTTGTCCGTGACGCCGAAAACTTTTACGCCGGGCGGCTGAAACAGACCGCAGGGGAACTTTTCGTTCATAAGAAAACCTCCGTTTTTTCGATACAGATTTGCCGCGGCAGGGCATATCATCTATATATTATTTTATCCCATAAGTCGACAAGTGTCAATACAATTATTCCTGCATCAAAGTATCGAAAAAACGAACAGCGGACGCGCTTGCGTCCGCTGTTTGTATGCATTCAATCCAGTTCCTTGAGATACGACCGGCGGCGCTTGTGCTGAACGGCGTTGAAACGCTTCCAGACGTTTCGGATCTGCAGGTTATCCTCGAGATTGAGGTTCGTCTCGGCATATTCGACGCCGTCCTCAAGGAGCATGTCGGCGAGTGCGGCGGCAATGATGGCAATGATACCGGTGTTCTGGTATTCCGGCGCGACCGCGATCAGCCCGAGGTCGATGACCTTCGGATGCCGGATCGCTTTCAGAAGCCGGACAAGCGCGGCCGGGGTCAGATGTCCGCGGCTCGGCTGTACCGCCTTTGCGATCGAGGGGAAGCAGAGCCCGAGACAAACGACCTTGTCGTTGCGGTCGAGCAGGCATACGACATGCTTCAGGTCGATGATCAGACGGAAGTTGTCGATCATCATCTGTTTCATGCCGGGCGTAAACGGCACAGTGCCGTAGATGTCCTCGTATGCCACGTCCAGAAGATCGAAGAAGCCGTTCTGATACCGGTTCAGAAAATCATTCGTATTCTTTGCTTCGCCGATGCGAAGATCGAATTTCTTTAAAAGCTGATCGGAGAGCCTGTGCAGCTTTTCAGCGGTCTCTTTCTCGGGAGCATAGAGCATGGACTCCACCCAGTCGACTTCCTTTTGAAACCCGCAGCCCTCGATCAGCGCGCCGTAATATGCGGCGTTGTATTGCTCTTCGAACGTGGAAAGCCGGTCGAATCCCTCGACGAGCAGACCCTCGCGCTCCAGATCGGAAAAGCCGAGGGGACCGCAGATCGCGTTCATGCCGCGCTCGCGCGCGAACCGTTCGACCGCGCCGAACAGCGCGGAAGCGACCTCCTGATCGTCGATCGCGTCGAAACGGTCGAAGCGCACGCGCTTTTCGTTGTGCTTTTCGTTTGACGCGCGCTGCAGGATCGCAGAAATGCGTCCGACGACCTTGCCGTCGCGCACGGCGAGCCAGTAGCCGGTCTCGCAGGTATCAAGATAAACAAAGTCCTTGCGGAAGATCTTCTTTTCATCGCCGTACAGCGGCGGGACAAAGTTCGGATTGCCGCGATACAGATCCAGCGGAAACTCCAGAAACTGCTTCTGCTGTTTCGCGGTTTTGACCTCGATGATCTCTGTCATGAAGCGACCTCAGCAGCGACGGGACGCGTGGAAGCTGACGCCGACGCCGTTCGGACCGCAATGGCTGCCGGCGGTCGGGTTCGTCACGACGGTCTCGATCTCGAGATCGTCGCCGAACTTCGCGTGAAGCATGTCGCAGAGCTCCTGCGCAAGCTCCGGCGCGTCGGTGTGACCGACGATGAAGCGGTGATGCTTGATATCATCGCCGAGCTCTTCGACGGTTCTGATGAGCCGGTCCATCGCGTTCGCTCTGCCGCGCTCCTTGCCGATGCTGACCATCTTGCCCTCGTCGTTCATGCAGATGATCGGGCGGATGCCCAGCAGCGTGCCCATCGTTGCGGAAATACCGCTGACGCGTCCGCTGCGCTTGAAGAACTTGAGATCGTCCGCAAAGAAATACTGCGCGTAGTGATCGACTTCGGTCTTTGCCCATTCGACGAGTTCTTCGGCGGTCTTGCCCTGCTTATACAGATCGCCGATCGTGCGCACGAGATTGTAGCTCACGATCGTGATGCCCTTTGTGTCGATCGCATAGAATCTGCGCTCCGGAAACTCTTTGAGAAGCTGCGCGACCGCTTCGTCCATCGCGCGGAAGGTGACGGTCATCGCCGCGGAGAAGTGCACGTACAGGATGTCGTTGCCCTGTTCGAACTCGGGACGGAAATAATTGAGATAGCGTTCCGCGGAAATGCCGCCGGTCGTGGGCAGCACGCCGTCGCGCAGGGATTGATAGAATGCGTGCGAATCGAACGCATCGTAGTCCTCGTAAGGCCAGACGGTCTTTGCATCGACGCTGTAGGGCATCGAGATCAGACGGTATCCGTATTCTTTTGCAACTTCCGGCGTGATGTCGGTATCGGTATCGGTAAACAGTGTCAGCATTTTTTCACTCTCCTACTAAAATATAATGGTGAACCGGCTGTCCTCCGTCGATGCGGATGACCTCGGTTCTGGGATACGATTGGGTAAGCGCTTCAAACAGCCGGTCCGTCTCACGCGGATCTGCGTCGTGACCGGACAGCAGCATCAGCACGCCGTACTGTTCGGCATGCATATCCTTTGCAAGCTGCAGCGCGGTGTCGTTCGCGTCGCAGTCGTTGACATAGATCGTGTCGCCGACGAAGCCGATGAAATCGCCTTCGTGCACATGCACGCCGTCCTTTTCGGTGCTGCGGCTTGCACGCGAGACGAAGCCGGTGACGACGCTTTTGATCACGTCCTCCAGATCGGCGCACAGCGCGTCCGGTTCGACGCCGGCGTCCATCATGGACATCGCGGCGTAGCCCTCGCCGACCGTATGGGAATGCAGCACGCGCACGTCCGATGAGGGATAGAGATCGCGCGCCTGCTCGGCGGTCAGCTGCACGTTGCCGTTGTTCGGAAAGACATAGACGGTATCGGCGTTGATGCGCTCAAATGCGTTCAGAAAGTCCGCCGCGCTCGGGTTCATACTCTGCCCGCCGTCGATGACCTCGTCCGCGCCGAGCGAACGGAACAGATCCTGAAGTCCGTCGCCCGCCGCGACGGCAACGATGCCCGCTTTTTTGCGCGCTTTCGGCGCCTTTGCCGCAACGGTCGGCAGATCGGTCTCATTGTGCTGCAGCGACATGTTTTCGACCTTCAGCGTCAAAAACTCGCCGTAGCGCTGGCAGCGGTTCAGGATGTCGCCGGGGCGCATCGTATGCACGTGCACCTTCAGGATCGAGCCCTCGCGGAATGCGACGACCGAGTTGCCGACGCTGTTGAGATAGTCGACAAAAGCGGGCAGGTCGAATGCTTCCGGATCGCCTTTTTTACGCTGCAGACGCAGCAGGAACTCGGTGCAGTACCCGTAGACGAGCTCGCTGTTCTCGTCAAACGCGGAAAGATCCGCTTTCTGCACCGTGCCGTGCGCCTCCGCGCGCTGCACTGCCTCGCCGTTCAGCACGCGGCGCATGCCTTCGAAGATATAGAGAAGCCCGGCTCCGCCGCTGTCGACGACGCCCGCTTCGCGCAGCACCGGCAGCTGATCCGGCGTGCGCTCCAGCGCGCGCTGCATCTCTTCGACCAGATCGGAGAAGTAGCGTTCGAGCGAGGTATCCGGCGTGATGTGCGCATTCGCATAGCGCACGCTGTCCGAAAACACGGTCAGGATCGTGCCTTCGACCGGCTCCGGCACCGCGCGATACGCTTCCTCGACGCCGCAGAGCATCGCGTGAGCGACGTCGTTCACGCTCGCTTCCGCAACGCCGGCAAAGCCGCGCTTCAGTCCGGAGAAGATGCGCGAAAGGATGACGCCGGAGTTTCCGCGCGCGCCGAGCAGCATGCCGTGCGCGCCGCGGTCCGCGACGTCGGACAGGGATGCGTCAAAATCGCTTTCCGCGGCGTCCGCGCCGGAATACACCGTTGCGAGCATGTTGTCGCCGGTGTCGCCGTCGGGAATGGGGAAGACGTTCAGGTCGTTGACTTCCTTGCGATAGCAGCTCAGGTGATCCGCGCCGCTGCTGATCATATGCGCGTATAACGCGCCGTTCAGACGGTTCGTATTCATTGCGTCACGCTCCGATCCGGCATGCTCCGAAAGACGGAGGAGATGTCGACGATCTCGTCGAGCGTGCAGTGCAGCACTTCGCAGATCTTCAGCAGCGTATTCAAGTGCACCGGCAGGCCTTTGCCGAGCTTTGCGATCACGGCGGAACTCAGATGCGTGATCGACATCAGGTCCTTCTTTTTCATTTTTCGCGTGTGCAGCAGCGCCCAAAGGCGATCGTAGCACACGTGAAAGGTTTCGTTGATCATAGTACCCCCTGCATCATTCAAAGGACCGTTTCGGTCCTTTGTCATTACCGCACCTATTGTATCACGACGTATGACAGGATTCAACCGAAATCTTTTCGTTCGTAAAGATTTCGGGCGCTTTCGCTGTCGAAAAACCGTTGACAGCACTTTCGATTCAACATATAATATATTCATAATCCCGCATCCGAAACGATGCGCAATACGGAGGAGGTACGATATGTTTTGTCCCAATTGCGGTAAAGAGATCCCGGACAATGCGGTATTCTGCGGAAACTGCGGCGCCAAGATCGAAAAAAAACAGCCCGAAGCGCCCGTCGTGAAGGAAACGCCGAAGCAGACTCCGGTGCAGACTCCGGTGCAGACGCCGAAGCAGACTCCGGTGCAGCCGATCGTGATCCAGCATTCGATCACGCAGGATTCGCTTCCCGAAAAATTCCGCCCGCTCACCGCGTGGGCATACTTCGGATATTCGATCCTGTTCTCGATCCCGATCGTCGGCTTTATTTTCCTGATCGTTTTCTCGTGCAGCGGAAAGAACATCAACCGCCGCAGGAAACGTCCCTTTTTTCGTGCTTGCTTACGGAACAAAGCGATGGTACAATAAAGGCAGAGAAAAGGAGGCAGATCCTATGTTGTACGAATACCGTTTGGAAACCCCGAAGGAGGGATTCATCGACATTACGGAACAGGTGCGCGACGCGTGCAGACAGAGCGGCGTGTTCGACGGCATGCTGACCGTCTATTGCCCGCATACCACCGCAGGCGTCACGATCAACGAAAACACCGATCCGGATGTGAAAAACGATCTTTTGCTCGCGCTGAACAAGACGTATCCGGACCGTGAAGAATTCCGTCACGCCGAGGGCAACAGCGCGGCGCATCTCAAGGCCAGCGTCATCGGCAGCAGCGTCACGATCATGATCGACGACGGCGAGCCGGTGCTCGGCACATGGCAGGCGGTGTACTTTACGGAGTTCGACGGGCCGCGTTCGCGCCGCTTCACCGTAAAGGTCATGGGAACGAGAAACTGACAGGAGGTCTTTATGAAAGCTTACGAACGGCTGCTGAAATACGTCGTGGTATATACCACCAGCGACGAGGAGAGCACAACGGTCCCGACGAGCATGCGTCAGTTCGACCTGGCGCGTCTGCTGGTCGAAGAACTGAAAGCGCTCGGCGTCGAGGATGCCGAGGTCGACGACAAGTGCTATGTGTATGCAACGCTGCCCGCGACAAAGGGGTACGAGAACGCGACGAAGCTCGGTTTCATCGCGCACATGGATACCGCGCCGGATTTCTCGGGCGAGAACGTGCATCCGCGCATCATCGAGCGGTATGACGGCGCAGACGTCGTACTCGGCACGAGCGGCAGAACGCTTGACAACGCGAACTTCCCGCATCTTGCATCGCTGAAAGGACGCACGCTGATCGTGACCGACGGCACCACGCTGCTGGGCGCGGACGACAAGGCGGGCGTTGCGGAGATCGTTACGATGCTCGAAGAGATCCTCAAAGAACAGATCCCGCACGGCAGGATCTCCGTCTGCTTTACGCCGGACGAGGAGGTCGGCAGCGGCGCGGATCATTTCGATGTGGCGCGGTTCGGGGCGGATTTCGCATATACCTGCGACGGCGGCGTCGAGGGCGAGCTGCAGTATGAGAACTTCAACGCGGCGGGTGCGCAGTTCGAGATCCGCGGCTTCAACATTCATCCGGGCGAGGCAAAGGACAAGATGATCAACGCGCTTGCCGTTGCCTGCGAGATCAACGGCATGCTGCCGAAGGGACAGACGCCGCGCGACACTTCGGGTTATGAGGGCTTCTGGCATCTCACCGCGCTCGAGGGCACGACGGAAGCGGCAAAGCTTTCCTACATCATCCGCGATCACGATTTCGAGAGTTTCGAACGCCGCAAGGACACGCTCGCGGACATCGCAAAGGCGATCGACGCGAAGTACGGCGAGGGGACGGCGACCCTCACCGTTCGCGATCAGTACCGCAACATGAAAGAAAAGATCGAGCCGTGCATGCATCTCATCGAAAACGCGAAACTGGCGATGGAGGCGGCGGGCGTTGAGCCGAAGGTACAGCCGGTCCGCGGCGGCACGGACGGCGCGCGGCTTTCGTATATGGGGCTGCCGTGCCCGAACCTCGGCACCGGCGGATTTGCGTTCCACGGACCGTACGAACACATCACGGTCGAGGGGATGGACGCCTCGGTGCAGGTCCTGAAAAATCTCGTTGCGATCTATCGCGACAGATAAGCCAAAAAGCAAAAGGAACCGTTCAAAACGGTTCCTTTTTTCATGCCTTTCGCCGGATGAGGAGCCGGGGCGAAAGACAATCCGAAAACCAGGTCAGCCCTTCGCGGGCGAGGGACTCGTGACCGTTCCGATGAACAGCACCGTGCCGTCACGACTTTCGATCACATAGAGAAACGGGCGGGTCAGATGGAAATCGATCTCCGGCAGTTCGCGCGGCATTTCCATGAATTCGTCCATTGCAACCATCGTATAAGCCGCGGCTTCGACGCCCTTTTCATCGACGCCGATGTACGAGCCCTGCAGCACGTCGGAAATTGCGATGCTGCACCGGTCGGCAAACATGCCGGAAAAGTCCGCTTCGGAGGAGAACGCGCGCCCGGCGCCGAGCGCGATCAGCGCATCGCTGAGATCGATCTGATCCTGAAACGCGAACTTCGGCAGCTTCACGTCGACGTGCGCTTCGATTGATTCGCCGCCGCACAGCAGCGCATGCAGCTTTTCGGGCGAGCCGAGAAGATCGGAGAGGGAAACGCCCTCGTCCGGCAGCACAAAGGTCATTCGCCCGAACTGACAAAGCGGCAGCGAATAACGAAGGAACCCGTCACCCTGCACGATCGAAGAATTGTCGGCACGGCGGTGCATGTAGTCGACCGTCAGCCTGCCGTCCGGTCCGTCGAACGCGCCGGATGCGGTCGCACCCTCATAAAATGCATCCGACCACGCAACCTTCAGATAAACCGCGTTGATCAGCACGGCAACGGTATCTGCGGAAAACGGCAGCGCTTCCGGCGAAACGTCGATCTTGCCGCGCGTATGCTCTCTGATCCAGTCCGCGATCTGCTCGGCCGCTTCCTTTGTCCCGAACCGCACGGCGTTTGCTTCGGAACGGTATACGTCGGAAAGCGTTTTCAGGTACGCGTCCCGAAACGTCATGCCGTCGCGATCCGCCATCCAGACGGAATCGGCGAAGGCGAGCACGCTTTTTTCGCTGTCGAGCGAGAGCGTTTCCAGCATCGCGCCGCACACGCCGCGAAGCTCCTCAATCGAGGAACAGCCCAAAAGCTTCAGCATGTCGGACTGCGTTTCGCCGCTTGCGCCTTCGGCTGCCATCGCGAGCGCGAGGTAGACGCTGATTGGGGACAGGTTCCGGTTTTTCGTGCCGTCGAGAACCTTTGCGGACAGCACGTCGGAAAAGCCGGCGTAGCCGGCGATCTCTTCTGCAGAGACGAAGGTCATGTGTGCGGGCTCCTCCGTCGGCTGCGTACCGGCAGCGAGGCGCGCGGTGCAGGCGGCAAGCAGCAGCGCCGCACAAAGAATACAAAGCATGCGTTTCATGAGCATGGCTCCTTTCGCTGTTTGCCAATAATACCGCGCATGCCGCGGATCGGTTGCACCCGGCGTTGACAAGCAAACGAGGGGCAGGGTATAATATGAAAAATAACGGATGTTCGCTTCGGAGTATGATGATGCAGAGAATACGGAATCGATGGATCAGACGGACGGTCCTGCTTGTGCTGGCGGCCGTTCTTTCTGCGTGCGCCGGACTGCCGGAACAAGCGCCGAAAACGGCAGTGACGGCGGAACCGACCGTGACGGCCGACACCGTTTTGGAGGAGGACGTCGTCGTTTCACAGGCGGAAACCGTGTCGCTGCCCGAACCGACCGCCCCGCCGACGGAGGCGGTCACCGCAGAGCCGACGGAAGCGCCGACCGCGGAACCGACCGAAACGCCCGTGCCGTCGCCCGCGACCGTTACGATCGGCGCGGTCGGAGACATCATGATCCCGAGTCAGATCGTGGAGGACGCCAAGGTTTCCGGCGGAGAGTATGATTTTACGACGCTGTTCGCGCCGTTTGCCGAGCTGTTTCAGTCGGTCGATCTGATGTGCGGCAATCTCGAAACGCCGCTCGCCGGAAAGGAAGCGGGGTATTCGTCCAAAACGAGCGAAGGCGCGCTTGTATTCAACG
This sequence comes from uncultured Eubacteriales bacterium, assembly GCA_900318745.1. Lineage (GTDB taxonomy): Bacteria > Bacillota > Clostridia > Christensenellales > CAG-138 > UBA3792. The sequence continues at coordinate 543 of ONMC01000107.1, read as the reverse complement.
CGCCGGATTCGGTGCTCGACGCGCTGAAAGCGGACGGCGTGGACGTGCTCACGACCGCGAACAACCATTGCCTTGATAAGGACGGCGCCGGTCTGTACCGCACGATCGAAACGATCCGCGCCGCCGGGTTTTATCAGACGGGAACCTACCTGAACGCCGGGGACCGCGAACAGCCGCTGATCGTCGAAATCAACGGCATCCGCATCGGCTTCGCGGCGGGCACGCGCAGACCGAACGCGGCGAAGGGAAAGCGGACCATCGGCGAGGAGGAAGCGAGAACGGCGGTCAGCTATCTGATCAACGACAACAAGATCACCGAAACGGCGGCGCAGGACATCGCGCGGGTCAAAGCGGCGGGCGCGGAGTTTGTGATTTACTTTGCGCACTGGGATTACGAAACCGACGATCCGACGGCGGAGATCACAAAATCGCTCGCAAGGCAGCTGCTTGCGGCCGGCGCGGACTGCATCATCGGTTCGCATCCGCACCGCATCAAGGGCGCCGAATACATGACCGTGCAGCGCGAGGACGGGCCGTACACGG
>ONMC01000159.1 GCA_900318745.1 uncultured Eubacteriales bacterium | reverse complement strand
GAGCCGATGTGCGCAACACACCGCCGGAAACAGTCTTGAAACCGATTTTCAAAGCATATGAGACGGTGCGGACTGTTGATCCTTTTCTCTGGTATGAACAGTACGATGCACTCAAAGCGGATGCGACAGCAGCATGCTGCGGGGAAGAGCATGCGGTCTCCGGTTTCCAAAAACGCTTTGAAGAATTGATAAGATAGGTGTTGTTTCTGGATCTGTTATTTGTTATAATTACGATATGGTATGTGGAATTGAATCTGTAAAAACTGCTCTTCTGTCGCTCGGATGCACGGAACACGCGCGTCTGTCCGATCTGACGAGTTTTCACGTCGGAGGCGAAGCGAGTTATATGCTTCGTCCGACGTCATATGAAGTACTGAAAGAGACGGTCGCGCTGTGCAAAGAGAACAAGGTCCCGTTCGTCGTGTTGGGCCGAGGAACGAACATTCTTGCAAGCGACGACGGATTCATCGGCGTCGTGATCCGATTTGATACGCCGATTCATGAGACACGGTATTGCGGAAACACCGTCGTTGCCTGCTGCGGAACATCTTTGATGCAGCTTGCGCGGGAAACGATCGCGCACGGTCTCATGGGCATGGAACGACTTGCCGGAATTCCGGGAACGGTCGGCGGAGCATGCGCAATGAATGCAGGTGCATACGGCGCCGAAATCAAGCAAATCCTGAAAAGGATCCGGGTTCTCGAAGACGGTGAGGATCACTGGATCGACGTCAAAGAGAAGGACCTCGGATATCGTTCCAGTACGTTCTCGTTTCCGGAGCGGATCGCATTGGAAGCCGAATTCGAATTTCAGACGGATGACGGATCGGCAGCTTCCGTAATGGAGGAATGCATGCAAAAACGGCGTGAAAAACAGCCGTTGAATGTTCCTTCCGCAGGCAGCACGTTTAAGCGCCCGGAGGGGTATTTTGCAGGTGCGTTGATCGAACAGAGCGGTCTGAAAGGGTACGCGATCGGCGATGCGCAGGTTTCGGAAAAACATGCCGGGTTCATTGTCAACAACGGACATGCAACAGAAAAAGAGATCACCGAACTGATCGAATATGTACAGGCGGTTGTGTACAAAAAAACGGGCGTGAAGCTGGAATGTGAAGTGAAGCGCGTCGGAGGTGGATCCGGGTTATGCAATTGTTGATCGTTACGGGAATGAGCGGAGCAGGGAAATCGCTTGCGCTGAAATCGCTTGAAGATTTCGGATTCTTTTGCGTGGACAACCTTCCGTCTCCGATGCTCGGCGAATTTATCGCAATGTGCAAAAAAGCCAATCCGCAGATCGAAAACGCGGCTGTGACAATCGATTCGCGCGAAAGCCTGTTATCGAGAAGCCCGGAAATGATCCTGGAAGAAATCCGAAAAATCGACGTACCGTATTCCATCCTGTTCCTCGATGCGAGGGATGATGTGTTGAAACGACGCTACAACACGCGGCGATGCTGTATCTTGACACGAGCGACATCGAATCTCGTGACTTTTCATCGTTTCTCGAAACATTCGTGCCGCAGCTTCAAGAGAACCAGATGACGGTGGTTCTGTCAAGCTTCGGATATAAACGAGGCGTTCCGGTTGATGCGGACATGGTAATCGATATGCGATTTGTCGAGAACCCGTTCTATTATGATGAGATGCGGAATCTTTCCGGGTTAGATGAAGCGGTTCGCGCGTTTGTGCTCCGTCAGCCGTATGTGCAGGAATACTTCGATCTTCTCGAAAAGAATATCATGGATATGCTTCCGTTGTTTGAAAAACAGGAGAAACACATTCTCCGGGTTTGCTTTGGGTGTACCGGCGGCAGACACCGCTCGGTAGCGGCAGCGGAAGAAATGGCAAAACGTCTTCGCGCGCATGGACAAGCCGTCCGAATCTATCATCGTGATATCGTACACGAGGCGCGCGACATCGAACAACGGTTTGAAAAGAGGAATGCATGAGCTTTTCTTCGGAATGCAAGGATGAACTGATCAGGATTCGTATGAAAAACGAATCGCAGCGGCTTGCACAGCTTTCGGGAATGACGCTGACGGCGGGAGGGATACGGATCTCGCGCAAGACCGCGCTATTTTATCATACGGAAAACATCAATGTCGCAAATCATATCGCGTCGCTGGCAACAAGCTTATACAGCATTGATGCGACGGTAGAAGAAAAGCGCGTCGAGCATCGAAAGACACCGTTCTTTGAAGTCTCGCTTTCCGGAAGCGACGGTGAGCGTCTTCTTCACGAAACCGGTGCGATGGTTCAGTCGGAAAACGGGATCCGGTTGATGAGTGATTTGCCTGACAGAGTTTTCGAAGATGAAGAGATCGCACGCGCATTTCTGCGCGGCTGCTTTCTCGGGAGCGGATCCTGCATCGATCCTACGCGCGGATATCATCTGGAAATGATTTTTCGAACGAAATCGGTTGCGGACAGTGTCGTGTTGCTGCTGAACGGCTTTCGCCTGACCGCCAGGACATCGATCCGAAAGAACGATCGCTTTCTGGTATATCTGAAAGAGGGGGACGACGTCAGCGGAATTCTCGCTCTGATCGGGGCAAGCGTTTCTGCCATGAATCTCGAAAACGTGCGTGTCGAAAAGGATATGCGAAACTATATCAACCGCACCAGCAATTGCGAAACGGCGAATCTCGATAAGCAGGTGGTTGCGTCGATCCGACAGCGTGCTGCGATCGCGGCGATCGATAAGCATTATGGACTGAAAACGCTTCCTGCAAGTCTGCAGCAGGCGGCACAGCTTCGGATGAATCATCCGGATGCAACGGTACAGGAACTTGCAGAAATGGCTGAAATACAAAAATCAGGCATGTATCATCGGTTGGACAGATTGATGAAACTTGCCGAAAAACTGGAGGATTTTTAAATGCAATACGGCAGATTTGCGGCGTATTATGATGCGATGATGCACGATGTGGATCGGGAGTCCTGGGCGGATTATATTGACGGATTTCTGAAGGAAGCAAATGCGCATACCGTTTTGGATTGTGCCTGCGGGACCGGAGCCATGACGATCGCGCTGCAGAAGCGAGGATATCATATGATCGGCAATGACGCTTCACCCGACATGCTGATGAATGCACGTAATCAAGCGTTTGCGGCAGGCGCTAAAGAGATCATCTTCATTTGCGAAGATATGCGAAAGCTGAAGATCCATAAACCGGTAGATGCGTTGATTTCGGTTTGCGACGGCGTCAATTATCTGACTTCGCTCCAGGATGCGGCATCGTTCTTCCGCTGCGCTGCCGATTGCCTGAAGCCGAACGGACTTTTGCTGTTCGATATCTCTTCCAATTACAAACTCCGCAGTATTCTCGGAAACAATACATTTACGGAAGAAACGGATACGTATGCGTACATCTGGAAAAACGCATACGATCAAAGAACAAAACTATGCGAAATGGATCTGACGTGTTTTGTCAAGGAAGGCGATCACTATGACCGCTTCCAGGAAACACATATTCAGAGGGCTCATTCCGTTGCCGAATTGACCAATCTGCTCGAAGAAGCCGGCTTTACCGGCATCTATGCAATGCATGCGTTTTCCCGTGAACCCGCACACGGAAACAGTGAACGGATTCAGTTTATCGCAAGGAAGGCAGAATAATGACGAAGGATATAATCATTCATGGAATGCTTGAAAACAAAAGCATACGGTTTGCCGCGATCGACGGGACGGAGCTCGTAAGAGATGCGCAGCAAACGCACAGGCTTTCGCGTGTTGCAACCGCTGCACTCGGACGGCAGTTGTTAATGACGTCCATGATTGCAAGCATGATGAAGAACCGCACGGATACGGTAACGACGGTGCTCGCCGGGAACGGACCATCCGGAAATCTCGTTTGCGTCGGAAGAGACGGAGGTCTTGTTAAAGGATACGCAACGGAACCGGATGTTGAGCTTCCGCTGCGTTCCGACGGAAAGCTTGATGTGCGCGGATACGTAGGATCAAACGGCAAACTGACGGTAATCCGCGATATGGGACTGAAGGAGCCGTACATCGGTACCTGCAATCTGATTTCCGGAGAGATCGCCGAAGACTTTGCGCAATATTTCACGGCTAGCGAACAACAACCGTCAATCGTCTATCTCGGTGTACACGAAAACGCTGCGGACGGATTTGTGACCGGCGCCGCCGGATTGCTGATCCAGACCATGCCGAACTGCCCGAACGAAGCGGTTGATCATGTCATGAGCATCGCGGATCATATTGCGGGCATCGGAACAAGAGTTGCAGAGGGCGAAGCGCTTCAAACGATCCTCGAAGACCTGTTTGCCGATCTGGATGCGGAGTTTACGAACAAAATGCAGCCGTCGTTTTCGTGCGATTGCACACGCGAACGACTGGAGCGGGCATTGATATCGATCGGACGCACAGAGCTCACATCGATCATTGAACAGGACGGGGAAGCGGAGCTGACCTGTCAATTCTGCGAAAAACGATATCATTTTGACAGGCCGGAACTGGAATCGCTGCTGAAAGAGGCAACGGAGGAATAAATGAACGACAACCACGAAACGGGCGTTGTGATCCCGTTTCAGCAAAACGCCGAGTTTTATCATCAACGCGG
>ONMC01000108.1 GCA_900318745.1 uncultured Eubacteriales bacterium | reverse complement strand
GAACGGATCAGACCCTCTTTGACTGCGCGCACGACGCCCGCGGTTGCGGTGACGCCGGCCGGCTCGCCGAACACACCCTCGCTTCTGCCCAAAAGCCGCATCGCGGCGAGGATCTCATCGTCGGTCACGGCGATCCAGCGTCCGCCGCTGTTCTTGACCGCGCGCAGCGCCTTCTTCGGGTTTCTCGGCACACCGACGGCGATGGAGTCCGCAAGCGTGTTTTCGGGCGTCGGAACGAGGTCGCGATCGTTGTTCGCCGCATCGACGAACGGGCAGCAGCCGGCGGACTGCACGCCGAGGATCTTCGGGATGCGGTCGATCATACCCATTTCAAAGAGATCATGGAATCCGTTGTACACGCCGCCAATCGTGCAGCCGTCGCCGACGGACACCGCGACCCAGTCGGTCGGCTGCCAGTTCAGCTGTTCCGCGATCTCCAGCGCAACGGTCTTTTTGCCTTCGGTCAGGATCGGATTGATACCGGCGTTGCGGTTGTAGAAGCCCCATTTTTCGATCGCGGCTTTCGAAAGCTCGAACGTCTGGCGATAGTCGCCCTTGACGGAAATGACGTTCGCGCCGAAGATCAGAAGCTGCGCCACCTTGCCCTTGGGCGCGCGCTCCGGCACGAAGATCACGGTCTTTAGACCCATGCGCGCCGCGTTGCCCGCGCACGAGGATGCCGCATTGCCGGTGGAGGAGCAGCAGATCGTGTCGAAGCCCAGTTCGATCGCCTTTGCAACCGCCACGCCGCTTGCGCGGTCCTTTAAGCTCGCGGTCGGATTGATGCCGTCGTCCTTGATATACAGCTTTTTCAGTCCCAGCTCGTCGCCGAGACGCAGACTTTCGTACAGCGGCGTCCAGCCGATGCGCAAAAACTTCGAAAGACCTTCGCCGTTCAAGGGCATCAGCGCCTTATAGCGCCACATGCTGTTGTCGCGGTTACGCTTCAGCGTATCGCGGTTCAGCTCTTTTTTGACCTCGTCGTAATCGAACAGGATGTCCAGAATGCCCTTTTCGCCACAGGCGGGGCAGGTCATAAGCTCCGGTCCGTAGGGGTATTCTTTGCCGCAAAGCGTGCAGCGATAACCGTATACGCGTTTCATATCGTTCGCTCCTTTTCCGATCTTTATTTATCATACACCCGCGCGCGGTGCATTGCAAGAGCATCCGACAAATTGAAAGGGCGGCAGAAAGATTTTTAGGAATCCGTGCGAAACGGTTGCGTTTCCATGCAAACTCATGTATAATATATTTATAAATATAAATTGAGGAGATGTGGCTTTATGATCCTGATCGGAAACGGCAGATTGCTGACGCGCAACGGCGCGGAGTTCTTTGAAAACGGTGCGGTGGCTGTGGACGGACGGTTTGTGAAGGAAGTCGGAGACTGTGCTTCGATGCGGAAAAAGTACCCGGATGCGCAATGGATCGACGCGCGCGGCGGCGTGATCATGCCGGGACTCATCAACATGCATAACCACATCTACAGCGCGTTCGCCCGCGGGTTAAGCATCCGCGGCTATGACCCGCATAACTTCAACGATATTTTGGAGGGCATGTGGTGGAAGATCGACCGCTGCCTGACGAAGGAAAACGATTACTGGTCCGCAAAAGCGGTCTATGCCGACTGCATCAAAAACGGCGTGACGACCGTGTTCGACCATCACGCGAGCTTCTTCGACATCCCGGGATCGCTGGACGAGATCGCAGTCGCCGCAAAGGAATTCGGCGTGCGCACCTCGCTCTGCTATGAGGTCAGCGATCGCGACGGCGAGGAAAAGCGGATGCAGTCGATCCTCGAAAACGAGCGCTTCATCAAAAAGGCGGCGCAGGACGACACCGACATGCAAAAGGGCATGATGGGTCTGCATGCGGCGTTCACGCTGTCCGACAAAACGCTTGAACAGTGCCTTGCGCACGGCGGAAAGGAAGCGGGCTTCCATGTGCATTGCGCGGAAGGTCCCTCGGACGTGCAGGATTCGCTCGACAAATACGGCAAGCGCATCATCAACCGGTTTTACGATGCGGGCATTTTGGGCAGCAAGACGCTTGCGATCCACTGCGTGCACATCAACAAGGCGGAGATGGAGCTTTTGAAGGCGACCGATACGGCGGTTGTGCATAACCCCGAATCCAACATGGGCAATGCGGTCGGCTGCGGTCCGGTGATCCATATGAAAAAGCTCGGGCTGCTGCTCGGTCTCGGCACCGACGGTTACACGAACGACATGCTCGAAAGCTACAAGGTTGGCAACATCATCCACAAGCACAACCTTTGCGATCCGGCCGTTGCGTGGGGCGAGATCCCCGATATGCTGTTTTACGGCAATGCGGCGATCGCGGGACGGTATTTCAACGCGCCGCTCGGCGTACTGAAGCCCGGCGCTTACGCGGATATCATCGTGACCGATTACGACCCGTTGACGCCGATGGACGGAAGCAATGCGAACTCGCACATCCTCTTCGGCATGAACGGCAGGAGCGTCACGACCACGATGTGCAACGGCAAAGTCCTGATGAAGGATCGCGAGCTTCTGGTCTGCGACGAGAAGGAACTCATGGCAAAATGCCGCGAGAGCGCAAAGAAGCTCTGGGCGGCGGTCAACGCGTAAAAGGAGGAATCAGTCATGTCCGATCGAATGACGCCGATCCCGTTTCGGGAACTGATGGAATGGGTCCTTTCGGAATACAAGACCGGCAGCGTGTTTGGGGTCAGACGTCCCTACAAGCCCGTGCCGGGCAAGATGCTTTCGATCTTCGGCGAATCGCTGGAAACGCCGTTCGGTCCCGCCGCGGGTCCGAACACGCAGCTGACGCAGAACATCCTTGCCGCATATTATGCAGGCGCGCGCTTCTTCGAACTCAAGACCGTGCAGATCATGGACGGCGACGAGCTGGCGGCATGCATCGGAAAGCCCTGCATCGTCGCGCAGGACGAGTGCTACAACTGCGAATGGTCGACCGAGCTCACCGTGCCCGAAGCGCTTGAGGAATACGTCAAGGCATGGTTCATGCTCAAGCTCTTCACGAAGGAATTCGGCTGGGGCAATCCGAACGGCTTCGTCTTCAACATGAGCGTGGGGTATGACTTTGCCGGCATCACCTCTCCGAAGATCGATGCGTTCATCGAAGGCATGAAGGACGCGTCGAAGACCGCGATCTGGAGCGAATGCAAGGATTGGGCGGCGGCGAACCTCGACCGGTTCGAACACATCGACCGCGGCTATCTCGATGCGATCGATCCGCACGTCTGCACGTCGATCACGCTTTCAACGCTGCACGGCTGTCCGCCGCAGGAGATCGAGCGGATCGCAAGCTATCTGATCGATACGAAGCATCTGAACACGTTTGTCAAGTGCAATCCGACGATCCTCGGCTATGCATACGCGAGAAAGACGCTCGACGATCTCGGTTTCGACTATATCGTATTCGACGAGCACCATTTCAACGAGGATCTGCAGTATGCCGACGCGGTCCCGATGTTCAGACGCCTTATGGCGCTCGCCGCGAAAAACGGCATGACGTTCGGTCTGAAGCTTTCCAATACCTTCCCGGTCGATGTGACGCGCGGCGAACTGCCGAGCGGTGAAATGTATATGTCCGGTCGCTCGCTCTATCCGCTGACGATCGAAATGGCGAAGCGCATGAGCGAGGAATTCGACGGCAAACTGCGCCTCTCGTTCTCGGGCGGTATCGATGCATTCAATCTCGCGGATCTGTTCCGGGCCGGAATCTGGCCGATCACGCTTGCAACGACGATCTTAAAGCCCGGCGGCTATCAGCGCCTTTTACAGCTCGGCGAACTTTGCGACGCCATTCCGTACGAGCCGTTTACCGGCGTGCACGTCGGAAAAGTCGCGCTGCTTTCGAAGCAGGCGCGCGCGTCGGTGCGCAACACAAAGCCGTTGAAGCCGCAGCCGAAGCGCAAGCTCGGGGAAAAGGTCCCGCTGTTCGACTGCTTTACGGCGCCGTGCACACACGGCTGTCCGATCGGGCAGGATATTCCGCAGTATGTCGAGCTGGTCGGAAAAGGAGCCTACGATGCGGCGCTGAAGCTGATCGTCGAAAAGAATCCGCTGCCGTTCATCACCGGCACGATCTGCCCGCATCACTGCGCGGATAAATGCACCAGAAACTTCTACGAAGAATCGATCCGCATCCGCAGGGCAAAGCTCACGGCAGCGCAGAACGGTCTTGATTCGCTTCTGCGCGATCTGAAACCCGCAGCGCCGAACGGCAAACGCGTTGCGATCGTCGGCGGCGGACCCGCGGGCATGGCGGCGGCGTTCTTCCTTGCGCGGCAGGGCGCGCGTGTGACGCTGTTTGAAAAGCGCGAAAAGCTCGGCGGCATCGTGCGTTATGTGATCCCCGCGTTCCGCATCGCGGACGAGGCGATCGATCATGACGAAGCGATTTTGAGATCGATGGGCGTCGAAATCATGACGAACACGGAAGCGCCGCAGGCGGATACCCTGTTCAAAGAGGGCTATACCGATATCGTCTATGCCGTCGGCGCGTGGGCGGAAGGCAGAATGAAGCTCGAAAAAGGCGAGGCGATGAACGTCATCCGCTTCCTCGAGCAGAGCAAGGCGGGCACGCTTGCCAAAATCGGCGAAAACGTGATCGTCATCGGCGGCGGCAACACCGCGATGGACGCAGCGCGCGCCGCAAAGCGCACAAAGGGCGTCAAGCGGGTATGTCTCATGTATCGCCGTACCGCGCGGTACATGCCTGCGGACGAGGAAGAGCTGGAGCTCGCAAAAGAGGACGGCGTCGAATTCCGGGAACTGCTTGCGCCGGTCGCGTTCGAAAACGGCATGCTTCTGTGCAAGGTGATGAAGCTCGGCGAACCCGATGCGTCCGGCAGACGTTCGCCGGTCGAAACGGGCGAAACGGTCGAACTCCCGTGCGACACGCTGATCGCGGCCGTCGGCGAACGGATCGAAACGCAGCCCTTTATCGATAACGGGATCGAACTCGAGGAGCGCGGAAGCGTCAAAACCGGCGCGGATCTCGAAACGAGCCGCGCGCATGTCTACGTGATCGGCGACTGCAGCCGCGGTCCCGCCACGGTCGTCGAGGGCATTGCGGATGCGCGCAAGGTCGCGGACGCGATCGTCGGCGCATATGCGTATCAGATCCCGGAAAGCGCAAAGACGAGCGAGGAAGCATGCTTCAATAAACAGGGCATTCTGAAGGATTACGAGCAGGCGGAGAAGGAGAGCGGACGCTGTCTGAACTGCGGCACGGTATGCGAATGCTGCGTGCAGGTCTGCCCGAACCGCGCGAACGTCGCGATCCGCGTGCCGGGCAAGCGTATGCCGGAGATCCTGCATGTCGATCGCATGTGCAACGAATGCGGCAACTGTCTCGTATTCTGTCCGTACGATTCCAGACCGTACAAAGACAAGTTTACGCTGTTCCGTACCGAAACCGAATTTGACGGATCGGAGAACAAAGGATTCTTCCCGATTTCCGACCGCATCGTAAAACTGCGTCTTGACGGC
>ONMC01000184.1 GCA_900318745.1 uncultured Eubacteriales bacterium | reverse complement strand
TTCGCAAGCTTGATGGCCGCCCACGCCGCGGCGCCCGACGAAATGCCGACGAGCACGCCTTCGGTGCGTCCGATGCGCCGTGCCGTTTCGAACGCATCCTCGTTGGAGACCGTAATCACGGCGTCATAGACCGAGGTGTCGAGTACATCCGGCACAAATCCCGCGCCGATCCCCTGGATCTTGTGCGCGCCCGGGTTGCCGCCGCTCAGCACCGGCGAGCTTGCCGGTTCGACCGCAACGACCTGCACGTTCGGATTCCGCTCCTTCAGATATGCGCCGACGCCCGTAACCGTGCCTCCCGTTCCGACGCCTGCGACAAAGATATCGACCTGCCCGTCCGTATCGCGATAGATTTCCGGTCCGGTCGCGGTCCGGTGCGCATACGGATTCGCCGGGTTGACAAACTGACCCGGGATCAGCGCGTTCGGGATCTCGCTTGCCAGCTCCTGCGCCTTGGCGATCGCACCCTTCATGCCCTCCGACCCCTCGGTGAGCACCAGTTCCGCGCCGTACGCCCGCATCAGCTTGCGGCGTTCGATGCTCATGGTTTCCGGCATGACGATGATGATGCGATACCCGCGCGCAGCGGCGACGCTCGCCAGTCCGATCCCGGTGTTGCCGGAGGTCGGCTCGATGAGCACCGAGCCCTCCTTCAAAAGTCCCTTTTGCTCCGCGTCGTCGATCATCGCCTTTGCGACACGGTCCTTGACGGAACCGGCCGGATTGAAATACTCGAGCTTCGCAAGGATACGGGATCCGATCCCCTCCTCCGCCTCGATCCGTTTGAGTTCCAGAAGCGGCGTGCCGCCGATCAGTTGATCCATCGATGTAACATAGTTCATGTTGATATCCTCTCTTTCTGTTTACGAAGTATGCGCGAGACGAAAAGATTGACAAAACAAAAGCGGAGCGCCCGTTTGACGCTCCGCAGTTGAACCGTTCTGTTCTATTCGGATACGCAAATGGGTACGGCAAAACAGACCTTACAACACACGATACAGTTGAAGCTCGTTTTACGCATGCCCATCCTCCGAATCAATTTTGATATATTATATAGAGTTCGCCGTTCCTTGTCAATCCCTTATTTGTTCGCTGCGGTCGGTTCCGGGCGGATCGCGTCGAGCAGCGCATCGTCGCGCGTCGTGACGGAAGGATCGTCAACCATTTTTTGCAGAGATTCCATGCACTGCGCGCCGTAGATCTGCCGTTCGATCCTCTCCCGCACACCGGGATAGCGATCGATCGGGACCGGTCCCGTTTCGCCGTCGACACGCAGGAACAGATAGTACAGCGTTTTGCCGTCCGATTCGCGCGTAAAGCAGCCGATCGAGCCGACCGGCACGTCCTTCGCCGCTTCATACAGTCCGTCCACCATGGAATCCTTCGGCGCGACCGCGAGATCGCCCGCCGTTCCCCGCGCGGTATACTCGTTGTCCGCGCTCATGTACAGCGCGTTGAAATCGGTTTCGGCAAGCGCGGAAAACGATTCGATCTCGGCATCCGTCGGATCCGTATGCACGAACAGCCGCACGAAGATCGCATCGTCGGGAACATACAGAGACGGATAGCTGCGCATGCCGGCGATATAGTATGCAAGGTACTGCGCATACATCCCGTCGGTATAGCGCTCCGAAAAGGTCTCTTTGACGATCCGCGCATAGCCGTCCTCGATCTCCTGCTCGCTCAGCGTATGCGACGCACGGTATGCGTTCAGAAGCTTGTCAAAATCGATCGACGCTTCCCTGCTCTGCGTGTACATCCGCACAAAGCTCTGCTCGGAAAACCCGCTTTTTGCATAGAACGCCTCGACGGACGCGTAATCGGTTTTCAGTTCGTCCAATGCGTCCATGGCGTCCTGTTCGGACTGATCGATATAATACCGATCCTCGATCGAAAGCGTGTATCCCGCCTGCCGCGCCGTATAGATCGACGCCGACTCGAGCGCCAGCGATTTCAGCACGTCCTTGCACAGTCCGTCGATTCCCTCCGCGGTGCGCGTGTCGCGGTACGGGTAGGGATAATAGACGGACGGATTGACAATGTACGCGAGATAGGTTTCCCGATCGTACAGGTTATTCTTCTCGATCGCCGCAAGCCGTTCCTCAAGATGATGCCGATAGACCGTCGCATAGACCGGCACGTCTCCGACCGTCAGCACCGCCGCATCCGCGTCAATCGCCGGTTCGTTCTGCTTGCCGCAGCCGATGAAAGCAAAGAGCATTGCCGCGCACAGCAGCACGGCAATGCCGATTCGAATCTGATTCATCGATTTTACTTCCAGAGCTCATCGGGATACTGTCCCTCGTCCTTCATCTTCTGGATCGCCGCCTTGAGGATCGGCAGATCGGGACGATTGGTGACGCCGTGCCAGCGCGCCGACGTTTCGAGCACCTCGATGCTGATCTTGCCTTCC
>ONMC01000109.1 GCA_900318745.1 uncultured Eubacteriales bacterium | reverse complement strand
TCGGCGGAAGTTCCGTTCCGAAGCGGATGCTCCTGACGCATTCCGACACGACATGCGCCGCTTCGTCGCCGATTGGCGCGCGCAGCGCCTCCACGCGCAGCGAGAGCTCCGGTCTGCCCTGATAGCTGGACAGCTCGATCGAGATCAGCGCCTGCGCACGCTTCATTGTGTTCCATCGGGCGAACTGCGATCCCATTCCGAACGCCACGAGCCGCAGTTCCTTCGACTCGTCCGAGAGCCGTGCCGAAAGATGCATGCCGTCTCGTCCGATCACGCGAACGCCCGAAAGCGCGCCCTCCACGCAGAACAGCGGCATCCGGTTTTCTTCTCCGAACGGCGCAAGCAGCGTCAATTCTTTTGCAAATGCAGGCGTCACGTCGGACAGTGCGAGCCGGTCCTCGTACACGATCGGCGCTTCGGGAAGTCCCTGCGGGAACCGTTCTTCCAGTTCCTTTTGCATCGCGGCTTTCAGCTCTTCAAACTGTGCGGGATGCAGCGTTGCGCCTGCCGCAAGGCGATGACCGCCGAATCGGGTAAAAAACGATTGGTGACGCGTCAGAAGCGTGAACAGATCGACTGCCGGAACGCTCCTGCCGGAACCGACCAGCAAGCCGTTCACCTCGGTAAACAGCATCACCGGACAGCGATACCGTTCGACGAATCGCGACGCGACGATCCCGATAACGCCGATGTTCCAGTCCGCGCCCCGCAGCAGCAGGATGCGCGGCTCGGATTCTTTGATCTGTGCCTCCGCTTCCGCAAAAATGCGCTGTTCCTCCGCCCGCCGGCGTACATTCTCACTTTCGAGCTCGCTCGCGATGCTTTGACGTTCGTCTTCGCGCTCCGTCAGCAGCAGCCGCACCGCGCGCGTCGCATCGCCCATGCGTCCCGCCGCGTTGATCCGCGGTGCGAGAATAAACGACAGCGTGCTTTCCCCCGTTACGTCCTGAACGCCGGCCGCTTCAAGCAGCGCAGAAAGCCCGGGATCATCCTTGATCAGCGGCAGCCCTCTTTTGATGATCGCGCGATTGAACGCGCACAGCGGCACCACATCCGCCATCGTCGCAAGCGCGGCGATCGGCAAAAGCGGACCGATCTTTGCGCCGAGCGCTTGTGCGAGCAGCATGGCAACCGTCGCGCCGCACAGACACCCGAGTTCCGGATCCTGATCGGATCTTGACGCGCATACCACCGCGCAGGCGTCCGGAAGCGTTTCGTGACAGCGGTGATGATCGGTCACGACCGTTTCGACACCGCGCGTTTTGGCATAGGCGATCTCCTCATGCGCGGAAATGCCGTTGTCCACCGTGACGATCAGCCGAACGCCGTCGTCACACATCGCGTCGATCGCGCGCCGATTCAGCCCGTATCCGTCGCCATGCCGCTGCGGCAGAAGATAGGTCACCTGTTCCGTCATGCTGTGCAGCGTGCGGTACAGGATCGCCGTTGCGCAGACGCCGTCGGTGTCATAATCGCCGTAGATGCAGATGCGCTCTCCCGCCCGGATCGCGTCGCGGATGCGCGACGCCGCGCGATCCATGTCCGCAAGTGAAAACGGATCGGGAAGCGCCTGCGCTTCCGGATGCAGGTACGCCGTGATCGAAGCGTCGTCAATCAGCCCCCGGCGCGCCAACATGGCGGCAAAGGGCTTCGTGAACCCGAAGCGGGTGCGGATCGATTCGACGACGGCATCCGAAACGGAATGCGCGTCCCTGCGCTGAAACTCCATACAAATAAAAAGGCTGCGGACAGAACACTCCGCAGCCACAGGTATCCTTACAGTGCGATCGCGGCGGTGTCGCGTGCAATCGCGAGTTCTTCGTTCGTCGGCAGCACGATAACGGTCACCTTCGAATCGGGCTTTGTGAGCACAACTTCTTTGCCGCGCGGCGCGGTCTTGTTCAATTCGAAATCGAAATCGATGCCGAGATAATCCATGTTCTGCATGATCAGCTCGCGCGTTGCCGCATCGTTTTCGCCGACGCCCGCCGTGAAGACGATGCAGTCCACGCCGTCCATTTCAGCCGCATATCCGCCGACCAGGCGTTTGACGCTCTGCGCGAACATGTCGAGCGCAAGCGCTGCGCGCTCGTTGCCCTCGTTTCTTGCGGACCACAGATCGCGGAAATCGCTGGATACGCCGGAAACGCCGAGCATACCGGACTTCTTGTTCATCATGGTATCGATCTCCTTCGGCGTGGCGCCCATGCGGTTCACGAGGAACGGAACGATCGCCGGGTCGATGCTGCCGCAGCGCGTGCCCATCGGAAGGCCTTCGAGCGGCGTGAGGCCCATCGAGGTGTTGACGCACTTGCCGCCCTTCGAGCAGCTTACGGAAGAACCGTTGCCGAGGTGGCAGCTGATCACGCGCACGTCGGGATCGTTTTCGCGGCCGAGGCGCTTGAGCGCTTCGCCGGTCACGAACATGTGAGACGTGCCGTGGAAGCCGTAGCGGCGGACCTGATACTTCTCATAGACCTCATACGGCAGTGCATAGAGGAAGTTTTTCGGTTCCATGCTCATGCCCCATGCGGTGTCGAACACGGCGACCATCGGCGTATTCGGCATGACGGCGCGGCAAGCGTTGATGCCCATGAGGTTCGCGGGATTGTGCAGCGGCGCGAGCGGCGTGCACTCCTCGATCATGGCGATGACTTCGTCGTCGATCAGCACGGACTTGGTGAACTTCGTGCCGCCGTGGACGACGCGGTGACCGACCGCCGCGATGGAGCTCATATCGGAAATGACGCCGATCTTCGGATCGACGAGCACGCCGAGAACCAGCGCGATCGCGTCCTGATGCGTCGGCATTGCCGCGTCCTTCTCGAGCTTTTCGCCGTTCGTGGGCTTATAGGTCAGCTTGCCGTCGATGCCGATGCGCTCGCAAAGACCCTTTGCGAGGACTTCTTCGGTCTCGATGTCGATCAGCTGATACTTCAAAGAGGAGCTGCCTGCGTTGATCACAAGAATCGATTTCATATTTCGTTCCTTTCGTTACATGTTCTGTGCCTGCACCGCCGTGATCGCAACGACGGAAACGATATCCTCGATGCTGCAGCCGCGGCTCAGATCGTTGATCGGCGCCGCAAAGCCCTGGCAGATCGGTCCGATGGCTTCCGCGCCTGCGAGACGCTGGACCAGCTTATAGCCGATATTGCCCGCCTGCAGATCCGGGAAAACGAGTACGTTCGCCTTGCCGGCAACGGGGCTGCCCGGGCTCTTGAGCTGACCGACGGATTCGACCAGCGCCGCGTCTGCCTGCAGTTCACCGTCCACCATCAGTTCCGGTGCGCGTTCATGGACCATTTCGGTCGCGATGCGGACCTTATCGACGTTGTCGTGCTTTGCGCTGCCCTTCGTGGAGAACGAGAGCATGGCGATGCGTGCGTCGATGCCGCAGAGCGCCTTCGCGCTCGCCGCAGAGGAGATCGCGATCTCGGCAAGCTGTTCACTCGTCGGGTCGATGTTGACCGCGCAGTCCGCAAAAATCATCAGACCGTCGTCGCCGTACTTCTTGTTCGGGATCTCCATAATGAAGAAGCTCGAAACCGTGTTGATGCCGGGACGCATTTTGATGATCTGAAGACCGGGACGAAGCGTGTTGCCGGTGGTGTTGATCGCGCCGGAAACGAAGCCGTCACCCTTGCCGTCCTTGATCATCATCGCCGCGAAGAACAGCGGGTTCTTGATCATATCGGCTGCCTTCTCAGGCGTAACGCCCTTTGCCTTGCGCATTTCATAGAACCGATCGACATACGTCTGATAATCGGGATGCGTTTCGGGATCGATCATATCGATGCCGTCCAGAGAAACGCCGAACTTTTCCGCGACCTTTTGAATCTCTTCGGGCTTGCCGAACAGCGTAACTTTCGCGATGCCTTCCGCCGTGATGCGGGCAGCCGCCTGCACGGTGCGTTCTTCGGTTCCTTCGGGCAGCAGGATATGCTTCTTATCTGCCTTTGCTTTTGCCTTGATCGAATCCATCAATGACATGAACAAAATCCTCCAAAATAAATTTTCAATTTATTCTAACATATCTGTGCAAAAAATGGTATACTTGAATTGAAAAAAGTTTGAAATGAAAGGAAGCGTTCCTACATGCGCGTCATCGGCATCATCGCAGAATACAATCCGCTGCACAACGGGCACATTTACCACATGGAAGAATCCAAAAAACAAGCGGGCGCGGAGTTCTGCGTGGTCGCGATGTCCGGCAACTTCGTCCAGCGCGGTGAGCCTGCCTGCACCGACAAATTCACGCGTGCGGAGTGGGCGGTCATGGGTGGCGCCGACATTGTTGCCGAGATCCCGACCGCATTTGCCGCATCCAGTGCGGAGCGCTTTGCCCAGGGCGGCGTGATGACGCTTGCGGCGACCGGCGTGGTGACCGACCTTGCCTTCGGCGTTGAGACGGACGACTTCAATGCGCTCTACCATCTTGCGGATCTTCTGGACCGCGAACCGGGCGGATTCCGCGTATACCTCAACTATCATCTGAAGCAGGGCAAGTCCTTTCCGCGCGCGCAGTACGATGCGCTCGCGGACCTCGGCGTGCCGGACAACGAGCTGGCGATCCTGCAGCAGCCGAACAACATCCTCGCCGTGGAATACCTGAAATCCATACGTCGCTACGCGCCGCACATCCGTCCGCTTCCGATCCGGCGCATCGGCAACAGATACAACAGCACGGTTCTGACCGGCAGTCTTTCGAGCGCTACGGCGATCCGCGAGGCGCTGCTCGGCGGCGACGAATCGGTTTACGATACGATGCCGATGAGCGTTGCCGCGGCAATGCGCTTTGACGAGCAGTTCCCCGTTATGTTCGACCGGTTTTCTCAAATGCTGCTGTATCGGCTGCGTACGATGTCCCTCGAGGAACTGAAAGCGCTGCCGGACGTATCCGAGGGATTCGAGCAGGTGCTGCACCGCGCCGCGCGGCAGGCGACCGATCTTCCGTCGCTTCTCGAAGCAATCAAATCGAAGCGATATACGCTTGCACGGTGCAAGCGCATCCTCGTTTCCGCGCTTCTGCACATCCCTGCGGGCATGACCGACGCACTCGGCGACAGCTACGACAACCTGTATCTGCATGTTCTGGGGCTGAAGCGCATCGGACGCGGATTGCTGTCCGCAATGGCGAGCCATGCCGTATCCCCTGTCATCCTGCGAAACTCCGACGTGCAGAACTGCACCGACGTTGCGCGCGCGTCGCTCGCGATCGACGCGCTGTCCACCGATCTGTATTCCTACGCATTGAACCGCGAGCTGCATCGCGATTCGCAAAGCGCAATCACGGTATAACGATTTTCACACGGAATTAAAAACGCTCCGAACCCGGTTCGGAGCTTTTTGGTTTGTACCCGGGCTGAAAACCTGCCGAAATACACTTTTTGCACAGCAAAGACGCTCCGGTTTTCACCGG
>ONMC01000110.1 GCA_900318745.1 uncultured Eubacteriales bacterium | reverse complement strand
CATCAGCCGCCTGCGGCGGTGACATCATTGATATTTGATCATTACAGACTTATAATTAATGCAGTCAACAAAAAGGACTTCCCGATATGAAAGAGAACAAACTTGCCGAGTTATCAATGGATTTCTCCGTACAAATCATCAATCTTGTCAAAGACCTGAGAGCAAGACACGAATCTGTTATATCCAATCAAATTGGTCGATCCGGCACCTCCGTCGGCGCTAACATATTCGAAGCGAACTATGCGCAAGGCAAAAAGGATTTCATCTCAAAACTTGAGATCGCGCTCAAGGAAGCGAGCGAAACCGGGTATTGGCTGGAGTTGCTTCATCGCACAGGATACATAGATGATACTTCATACAAATCTCTGAATGATCGATGCACCGCCATCCGTGTGATACTGGTATCGTCCTGCAGGACTGCTAAGCAGAATATGGAATCAAATTGACAAATCGGCGTTTGGAGGCGAACTATGCTTCAGGCGATTCACAAGATGATGCATGAAATCGATTCAAGGACAGACGGGCATGTTTACGGCGCGTGGTTATACGGAAGTGTGGTATTGGATGACTTTCAGCAGGGATGGAGCGATATTGATTTTGTTACGCTGATTGACGGACCGATTTCCGAAAGTCAGGCAGAAAAACTGCTGATGCTCAGGCAGGATATGCTTATGGCGGAGCCGGATAACCCGTATTACCGCTCTTTCGAGGGCGTTATTGCCAATCTGTACGAATACCGCAGCCGATCCTTTCAAAGATTGGTCTATTGGGGAACGAGCGGGCAAAGGGTAACCGACCAATATACACCGGATGTGTTCTCTCTGTTTGAACTTGCGAAGTACAGCGTACCGGTTTACGGAGAAAAAGCATGGATCCTTCCCACGCCAGGCAGAGAAGAATTGATAAACGCAGTACGCGGGCACTATGACGCGATCCGAAAGTATGCCGTTGAAACAAACGAAAGCCTTTATTCATGCGGATGGCTTCTGGATATCGCCCGGTGTATTTACACGTTGAGACAGAATGACGTTATTTCCAAAACACAAGCAGGATTATGGGCGCTGGAGGAGTATCTGTTCTCGGATGAAGCCCCGCTGCGAAAGACACTCGAAATCCGACAAAACCCATCGTCCTTCAAAGACAGGGCGGATATCAAGCTTTGGCTGAAAGAATTGGGGCCGGTTGTACAACTTTATGCAGACGTGCTGGAGCGTGAGCTTCAGAATGCATAGATACCCGGATGCCGGGTTTTACCGGTACACATTAAGGCGTTCTTTCTACGGTTTGGTACACTTTTACGCGCTCTTTCACAGAAAAGGGTTGCTATTTTAACAAGATAGCAACCCTATATTTCTTTTCGGGAGGAGATGCTAAAGTGAGCGTTATTGAAATACATGAGGGCTTTTCAGCCCACGATAACACCAATATCCTTCCGGTAAGGAGATGTGAATCGGAACGGCACTATGAAGGAAAAGAAGATGAGCAAATCTCCATCTGCTGTTACTATTTAGAAGGATATCTTGAAATGGACGCTCCTGGTAGATACGTACAACAATGAAATCATAGCGCACAGCGTTACAAACGTTAGGACTTGACACGCAGGGAGGATTTTGTATTGACGTTAAGAGGATCGATCAATCCGTAAACTGCACGATGTAATCGCGAAGGTTCCGGTATGCGATGCGATCGACCTGTTCGGGCGTAAAGCCCTCGCGAAGCAGCGCATCGTACAGCGCGGGCAGGTCGGACGGGTTTCTGAGGTCCTTCGGATAGCGCTGCATGCCGTCGAAGTCCGAGCCGATGCAGACCGCGCCGATGCCGCCCAGCGTGACGACACGGCAGATGTGCTTCACAATATCGGAGATCATGGCATAGCCGGATTCGCAAAGCTGCGGTCCGTAGAAATTGATGCCGATCACGCCGCCGCGCTTCGCGATCTCGCGGATGTAATCGTCTTCCAGACAGCGCGGTGCGTTCCGGATCGCGCGGCAGTTGCTGTGCGACGCGAAGATCGGCTGTGTCGAAATCGACAGCGCGTCCTCGATGCCCGCGTCCGAGAGGTGCGATACGTCGAACGCAATGCCGAGGCGGTTCATTTCTTTAAGGATCTCGCGCCCCGCTTCGCTCAGTCCGCGCTTGCGCTTGCCCTCCGCGGCGCCCGCAAGCTCGTTGTCCGAGTTCCACGTAAACGTCATGGCGCGCACGCCGAGCCGGTACCAGTCCCGCAGGATCGACGGCGAAGCGCCGAGCCCTTCCGCGCCCTCCACGGTCAGCACCGTGGCGATCTTTCCGGAATCCGGCGTGAACGCCTTTGTGAACGGCACGAACGACGGATGCTTTTGATGCAGCGTGTGATAGCGATCGATCATGATCATCACCTGTTCGAGCGGCGGAACGCGCAGCTTCGTGTCGCTCCACGCCGCCAGAAACTGGATCGCCGTACCGCCTTTTTTCAGGTTCTCCTCCGTGATCGTCTGATCGCGTCTTTGTGTGCCGATGTCCCAGCCGTATTCCATCGCGCCGAACAGAAAATCGCAATGCGCGTCCGCTGTGTAAAACTTCATTCCTTCGCCTTTCTCAACAGTTCTTCCAGTTCCTCGACGCTTAAGTTTGCGAATTCCGCGTACTGGAACGGCTTTCTTTCCTCCTCCGAGGCGGAAGCCTCGTGCACGGCAACGATCATCTCCTCGGTTCGTTTTGCATCGGGACACATAATGGATGAATAAACCTCCGTCACCTCATCATCCTCGTCGATCTGGAAGCAATCCGCATAGGAAACAACTTCGACATCCACGCGCTTTCCGAAGATGTTCACATATGAATCGCAGACACCTCGCATCTCGACATAGTGCTCCACTTTATCGTATGCGTCGTCAAAGGAGTTTGCATCCAACATCAGAATGGATTCCTCAATGGAGACTTCTCCACTCTCTGCCGTTGACTTGATGAGCAGTTTGACACTGTATTTCATATTGACAATCTCTTTTATTGATTACAAAAAGAACGGGGCAGAATCGCTCTGCCCCATGCGCTTTATTTTGCGTAGTCGACCGTGCGAGTCTCGCGGATGACGTTGACCTTGATCTGACCCGGATATTCGAGTTCGCTCTCGATGCGCTTTGCAATATCCTTCGCCATGATGACCGTCTCGCTGTCGCTGACGCGCTCGGGCTTGACGATGATGCGCACTTCGCGGCCCGCCTGGATCGCGTAAGAGTAATCGACGCCTTCGAACGAGTTTGCGATCTCCTCGAGCTTTTCGAGACGCTTGATGTACGCTTCGAGCGTTTCACGCCGTGCGCCGGGACGCGCCGCCGAAATGGCGTCCGCCGCCTGCACAAGCACCGCCTCGATCGAGTTCGGATCGACGTCGCCGTGGTGCGCCATGATGCAGTGGATCACCGCGTTGTTCTCGCGATACTTCTTGGCAAGGTCCGCGCCGATCTGCGCATGGCTGCCCTCGACCTCGTGGTCGATCGACTTGCCGATGTCGTGTAAGAGACCTGCGCGCTTTGCGAGCGCGACGTTTGCGCCGATCTCAGAAGCCATGATGCCCGCAAGATGCGCGACCTCGATCGAGTGCCGCAGCACGTTCTGACCGTAGCTGGTGCGGTATTTCATTCTGCCGAGGTAGCGGATCAGTTCATGATGCAGACCGTGCACGCCGACTTCGAGGACGGCGGCTTCGCCCGCTTCACGGATGCTGGCGTCGACTTCCTTGCGCGCCTTCTCGACCATTTCCTCGATGCGCGCCGGATGGATGCGTCCGTCCATGATCAGCTTTTCGAGACTGATGCGCGCGATCTCTCTGCGCACCGGATCGAATGCGGACAGGATGACCGCCTCGGGCGTATCGTCGATGATCAGATCGACGCCGGTCGCCGTTTCGAGCGCGCGGATGTTGCGTCCTTCGCGACCGATGATGCGACCCTTCATTTCATCGTTGGGCAGCGGCACAACGGAGACCGTCGCTTCCGCGACATGGTCCGCCGCGCAGCGCTGGATCGCCAGAGAAACGATGTTTCTGGCGCGCTTGTCGGCTTCTTCCTTGGTGCGCTGCTCGATCTCGCGGAGCATGACCGCCGCGTCGTGCTTGGCTTCCTGCTCTGCGCGCGAAAGCACCATCGTCTTCGCCTCGTCGAGCGTGATGCCCGAAATGCGCTCCAGTTCCTCCTGCTGCTTCTGATACAGTTCGTTGATCTCTTCCTCGACCTTGTCGAGCTTCTTGGTGCGCTCGTTCAGCTGCTGTTCGCGGTTCTCCACGCCCTCCAGCTTTTTATCGAGCGATTCCTCGCGCTGGAACAGCCGGCGCTCGGTGCGCTGCAGTTCCGCTCTGCGCTCTCTGTTTTCCTTTTCGGCGTCGTTGCGAAGCTTGTAAACCTCTTCCTTCGCTTCCAGCACCTTTTCCTTTCGGATCTCCTCGGCCTTCTTCTGTGCGTCGTCATACAGCCGCTTGACGGCGTCTTCCGCCTTTTCGACCTTCGCTTCCGCCACGTTCTTGCGATAGAAGTAACCGATCACGAATCCGATCGCCGCGCCGACCAGGATGCCCGCGCCGATCATAACGTAATGGAACCATTGCATGGGGATTCTTCTCCGATCTATATTAATATAACCGAGCAAAACTGCCCGGCTATTCCGCACGATTGATTCAAGTTTTCGGTATAACAACGCACATACGCGTGCGCAAACGCTTTCCGTAAATCTATCTTCTATATCTATGACGAACGCACATGGCAGTGCAGGATTACTCAATAGTATTTTAAACGTTCGGATACACAAAGTCAAGTTCCGTACAGCCAAAAGTTATGATTTCTTTATAATATATTATGAAATCGCATAAAAAACGGCTGCCCGTTCGGACAGCCGTTTTGCCGTTCTCCTCAGAATGCGTTCCGGATCACGTAGTTGTCGAGTTCCGGATGCGCCTTGTCCTCCTCGGTTTCGGCAAGCGTTTTGCGGCCGACGCCGACCAGCAGGATCTGTTCGTACGCGAACGCGTGATACCAGAACCGTCCGTCTTCGAACGCTTCCGCATCCGCAAACGCGACGGCCGGCAGGATCTGCACGATCATCAGGATCGCAACCAGCATCGCCAGACAACGAATTCCTTTCAAGTGTTTCATAGGTGTGCTCCTTCCGTGGATTTCACAGATATGCTGCATTCGGTATGCAACAGTTTTTTGATCAATGCTCCCATTTTATTATCATTATTTCGCTATGCCCGTCAAGGATACGGGCCCCGTATGCGCCTGTTTTTTGTCTCATTCTCAGACTTTTTCAACAAAAATAAAGCGGGACGTTTCGTCCCGCTCATGTTGAACGCTTCTGCCGTCAATCAGCAGCTCTGTATGCCATGACCGCCTCGTAGTAGCAGTAGATCGCGGCAACTGCAATCTTCGCCGCATCGG
>ONMC01000111.1 GCA_900318745.1 uncultured Eubacteriales bacterium | reverse complement strand
ATACGGTCTCGGCGGCAACGGTCAATCAGAGCGGCTACCTCCTCTGCCGTGCGACGCGCGTCGGCGAGGACACCACGCTTTCTCAGATCATCCGCATGGTCAGCGATGCGGCGGCGACAAAAGCGCCGATCGCGAAGATCGCGGATAAGGTTTCCGGCGTGTTCGTTCCGATCGTCATCGGGATCGCGACCGTCACGCTGATCGTATGGCTGCTCGTCGGACAGCAGTTCGGATACGCGCTCGCGCGCGGCATATCGGTTCTGGTCATCAGCTGTCCGTGCGCGCTCGGTCTTGCGACGCCTGTCGCGATCATGGTCGGCAACGGCGTCGGAGCCAAAAACGGCATCCTGTTCAAAACGGCAGTATCGCTCGAGCAGGCGGGCAAGGTCGACGTGATCGCGCTCGACAAGACGGGGACCGTAACGCTCGGCGAACCGAAGGTGACCGACGTGATCCCGTTCGGCATGAGCGAAGCGGAGCTTGTGAAGCTTGCGGCTTCGCTCGAACAGCACAGCGAACATCCGCTGGCAAAGGCGATCACCGAATACGCAGACGAGCAGGGCGTGATCCCCGAACCGGTCGGCGCATTCAAAGCGCTCGTCGGAAACGGCGTGTCGGCAAGGACGTCCGAAAGCATGCTGCTCGGCGGAAGTCTGCATTTTCTGGATTCCGAGATCGGGATTCCGGATCCCGTCAGGCAGCAGGCGGAAGCGCTGTCCGATCAGGGCAAAACGCCCCTGCTGTTCGCAAGAGACGGCGCGTTCATCGGCATGATCGCCGTTGCGGACGTGATCAAGGAGGACAGCCCGGCGGCGATCGCCGCGCTGAAGAACATGGGCATCCGCGTCGTCATGCTGACCGGCGACAACGCGCGCACCGCAAACGCGATCGGAAAGCAGGCGGGCGTCGACGAGGTCATCGCCGGCGTACTGCCCGACGGCAAGGAAGTGGTGATCCGCGATCTGTCCCGCTACGGCAGAGTCGCAATGGTCGGCGACGGCATCAACGATGCACCGGCGCTCACGCGTGCGGACATCGGCATCGCGATCGGCGCAGGCACGGACGTCGCGATCGACGCGGCGGACATCGTGCTCATGCACTCAAAGCTCTCGGACGTGCCCGCCGCGATCCGTCTGAGCCGCGCAACGCTGCGGAACATCTATGAGAACCTGTTCTGGGCGTTCATCTATAACATCATCGGCATCCCGCTTGCGGCGGGCGTGTTCGTCCCGCTGTTCGGCTGGGAGCTGCAGCCCATGTTCGGCGCTGCCGCGATGAGTCTTTCGAGTTTCTGCGTCGTCACCAACGCGCTGCGGCTGAATCTGGTGCGCATCCATGACGCTTCGCACGATCGTCCGCGTCACAAGCGGCAGCGCGCGGCGACCGAACCGAAAAACAATGTGCCAAAAATGCTGACGCTCTCGGTCGAGGGCATGATGTGTCCGCACTGCGAAGCGACCGTCAAAAAGGCACTGGAAGCGCTGCCGTTCGTCGCCGAAGCGCGCGCGAGCCATGAATCGGGCACCGTCGTCG
This sequence comes from uncultured Eubacteriales bacterium, assembly GCA_900318745.1. GTDB lineage: Bacteria > Bacillota > Clostridia > Christensenellales > CAG-138 > UBA3792. Next base: position 7,091 of record ONMC01000111.1, on the reverse strand, counting down.
TGACGCTGTCCGGCGCAGCGGACGAAAGCGCCGTGCGTGCCGCGATCGAAAAAGAGGGGTATGCCTACAACGGCATGCTGCCGCAATAACGGTCACGATTCCCAAAACGATGATCAGCCCCTTTGCAGGGGCTGATTTTGATATGGCGTCGGTTACGGATGCAAGGTCCGGACCTGTCCGGCTTCCCGTTCGGCACGACGGCAGGCGCTTTATTTCAGTGCGCCTTTCGGGCAGTTTTTCACACATTCCATGCAATGAATGCATTCCGTGCCGTTGACTCTCTTTCTCGAATTGTCGGTCACGTCCACGTCCATCGGACATACGCGCCTGCACGCTCCGCAGGAAACGCATTTGTCCGTATCGCACCGGATCCGCAAGAGCGAGAAATAGCTCATGGGCTTCAGAAACACGGTGATCGGGCAGATATATTTGCAGAACGCACGGTTGTCCCTGAATGCGAACGCAAGCGCGATCCCGACCCCGTAATACAGGATATTCCCGACGAGAAACGCCCAGAACATGATCCGTTCGAGATTGCCGACCTTCATCAAAAACAAAGCGGAAACAAAGATCAGGGAACCGGCAAATGTGATGTACCGGATCCATCCGATCTTTTTCCGGGGCGCTTTCGGTACTTTGTAGGGCAGAAAATCCAGTACCATCGCCGTCCAGCAGGCATAGCCGCACCAGCCGCGTCCGAAAATCAGCGGACCGAAGATCTTTGCGACCGCATAATGGATCGTCGCCGCCTCAAAGACCCCGGTGAACAGATAGTACCAGAACCCCTCGATCTGCATATTCTCCCGGCAGATCAGCCCGAGATAGACCAGCATATACAGACCGACCAGCAGTTGGACGATGCGCCGGGCATGCTTGTACCGCTTGACGAACAGCACCATGCCGAGCGCGATCGCGCATCCGATATAGGTAAAATTGAACAAGTAAAAAATGTTGTCCTTCGTGAGCCACAGTACGACGGCAACAATCTCAAAGATCGTGACCATCAGGATCGGCAAGGCGTATTTCTTCATCTCAGGTTTCCTCAAATATCGTTCGTTTTCCGATCGGTCGGCGTTTCCGGTCCCGAATGCATTTTTAGATCATATTGCATCATTCTCAAAAGCAAACATGGCATCACCCGGAAAACGATACGCATCATCACATATATATCCGCGAAGCCAGAGATTGGCGTCTACATTTCGGAGATACAGTCCCTTCGGAAAAGCATCATCCTGTTCAATGATTTCAGACAGCACGGTGACTGCCTGATCCGGAGAGCTATGTGTCCCGTTGAGAATGGAGTTTTGATTCTGTGGCTGATCGGTCCATGCCAAGCGAAGAAACAAACCGATGCTTAAGGCACATGCTTTCAAACCGGTCTTCGAAATGTGCATAAAAATCTCACGTACGGTTGCTCCGTTTTCAAGACCTATTTCCTTGAGGGATGCTATCGTAACGGTTGTTTCTCTTGAATGCCCGATTGAAAACCGCGGATGAGCGAAGAACACCTCAGCATAATGATTGATCAGGATACCGTGCTCTTTCAGCATATCGGGAATCTGTTCTGCCGGGAAAGGCTCTATTCTCAAAACGATCTTTCTCATATAGTGCTGCCCTCACAAGCACCGATTCATTAAGATGAGTATATCATATTCATCTGTATAAAACAATAAAAAACCGCTCTTGCCTCGGTAGACAAAAGAGGTTTCTTTGTTGGCAAATCACGCTAATTTGGATACCAATGCACCCCACCTTGCTTCCCGGGGTGCATTTTGGCATGGGGAGGGGTGCATTTGACCGTAAAGTGGGGTGCATTTAGCCACAGGGAGGGAGGGGTACATCTTGATAATCATTTGCAACCAAACAGCGTTTTCCACGGTATTATTTATAAATGAGTTCACATCAGTTTGATACTGGTGAAACCTTTTGTGGTATTTATCGTCTAATAGGTTAGAAAGACTTTTCGTGGAGGAACCGAACCATAATGAAACGTTTATTAGTAATATTGTTGTGCTTCTCCCTACTTACCGCTTTTGTCGGTTGTAGGGCAAAGACATCATCGGTAGTTGAAACTGACGATACCGTTACGCAGGGTCATAATACTTCCACTCAGGAATCCGTTCCTGTGGACGTACCGGCAAGCGATGCGGGAAACAATCAATTTGAAAGCGAGTTTATTGAAATAAAGCCCCAGTGCCCTCCATCTTATGGTGTTTCTTTTTGGTTGCCGAAAGGTTGGACATACTCGGGCATTCAGTCTGATGATGATCCCACCAGCGATCTTGTTGTGAGCATTAGACCTGACTTTCCCGGAACAGAAGGCGCCATTACGCTTCAGCACATGAAAGGCTTCGGCGTATGCGGAACCGGACTTATACAAAAGGACATAGAGTTTAATGGACATCCTGCATGGCAGGGATTCTATGACGGAAATACGCTATGGAGTCATATCATCCTGAAAGATCCGAAAGACTGCGTAATCATCAATAACGCTGAAAACTGGTACGAAGAATACGAAGAGGAGATCAATCAAATTCTTTCTACAGTCGAGTTCGTCTATTATGAAACCAACACCCCAATAGCAGAATCCGCTGAGATTATCATCGATTCCGCCTCCTTCGACATCGACGGTGATGGTATAATCGAGGACTGCAAAATTGCGGATGGACCGACATCCGGACTGTTCACGGTGGTTATCACTGCCTCTGTGAATGGGAACATCAAATATAAAAACACGTTCAACCTTGTATGGGGAGAGCTGTCGTTCGGAGAACAAGATGGCGCACCATGCATCATCAGAAAAAGATCTCAGGACCAGGAGCCCAAAGCCGAACACCTCCCGCTTTCCGTTCAGGAGGGACGTATCGTGATCGGCGGACTGGGCCCCACATATGAGGGATACTGGGGAGATTCCAAGTGGAATTATGGCTTGGAGGAAAAAACGGAAACCGATAGTGATGCACAATCCCCGGGCACTATTTCTTCCGATTCCATTCTGGAAGGCATTGTAAGGTGGGCAAAAACCAACTTGAATCTGTCAGACAGCAAGCCATATGACATGAGTGCTCTATTCGGCAGCGATCAGGCAAAAGCATTGATCCGTAATCATAAGGCAATTCTATTTGAAGATGGTTCTATCGTCGGCTATTGTTCATATGCCGTTCCGCAATCCGTAAAAACGACCAGTTCCGGTGATGTGGTCTATGGAGACGGAGTGGATTTCGTTGATTCGCAGATTAAAACTGAAGCAGACAAGAATGGGAAAGAAAGCTACACAAACAGCGGAAAGGATCGGGTTTTCTTCATCATTTCAGATAAGAGCAGGCTCAACGATCTGATTGGCTTTTACATGAACAGTTCTGAGGGGAACTGCCCGGCTCCGGAGCAATCCTCCTATCTTGGTGCCCTTTCTGAAGGTGAAAAACAGAAGATTCTTGAATTTGCCAAGGGCTGGTATGCAGATAACTTCCCGAATTATAAGGACTTGGTGTTTGAGTTTGCCAAGGACTCCGCGTTTGGGTATACCCAATATCCTCAGTACAAACCCGGAGAAATAATCATTTTGAGAGTTACCTCTGAAAAAAGCTTTGCTGGCAGTGTCCGTAGTTGCTTCATTAAGATTACAGATTCCGGATATGAAGTATTCAATGAGGGGACTTGATTAAAACTCTTGAACACTGCAAAGACATTAGAGGTTTTCAACCTTCGTAATTAACAAAATCCGCAATAATTCTGTCCCTTTTGAAAACTGAAATGTCCAAAAGTATAAAAGGCTGCAGCGTTCCGGCTACCACCGAAATGTTGCAGCCTTGCAATGTTGGCTTAGGCGACGACCTCAGTCCCCTCATAGAATCGGAACCGCAGGTCGCCGTTTTTCGTTACCGTCACGTACTCGACCGTAGTGAGCCAGAGCTGAGGATCAAACTTGGCAAGTAACCCGTCTCGTGATGCAAGCAACTACAGCCGCCGGGGTTTTCTCGGCGGCTGTTTCTATGCTCATTTTTACTTCATCCGCATCATGCGTGCAAAGCGGGCGATCAGAATAACAGCAATCAGAATGATGATGACCGCGATCGCAACAAGCAAAGAGATCGCCAAAATACATTAGCCAACATGCATATAACTGCCGTCGATTGCGTTGATCAGCATGATCTTATCATGTCCCTTTACTTTTTCGGAGCGGCTGTCATTGTAGACGACGACCCACGCCGGCACAAGCGCCGCTTCATCGAGATTATTCGGGATCCGTTCAATCGTGCAGGAGAGAACGATCTTTTTGACGTGCAGTTCCGTAATGCCGCGGTTGTCTTCATCCGTCCATGCATATGAGTACCGCAGGTCGTCACGGATATGCGATTGAATCTCGGAAAAAGGCATCAGCCGGATGTTCTCGCTTGCTTCCGTCACAAACTCGTTCGGATCAAACCAGCCGACGTATCCGACGCCCTGCTCCGAAACATAGAGTTCAAACCAGTCCTGACTCCATTTTTGGGAAAAGCTTTCCTCGGTCGGCGGTTCAAACAGCGCACTGCGCTGGTCCTCCATATACGTGCCTCCGCCCTGCGGGAACGACACGTATCCGCCGCCATTGCGGGAAATACGGAAAATGTATCCTTCTGACAAAACCTCATAGTATGGTTCTTCGACAATCGCGTGTGCCAAACGGCCTTTTTCGATCTTACCGACACCGAACTGCTTGGATAATCCTGCGTGTTCCAAAACGTCATTTGCCGTCTCTTTGGCTTTTCCCTCCGTAACTGTGATGTGATCGATTGTTTTGTGCCATGGCTCGCCGAAAAAGCCGCCGTTCCATACGATCGACTCATCCTGCGGATCGGCATTTCGCGCCGTTGAGACCTTGATTGCATTCTTTTGGAAGGATACATACAGAAGCGCTCCACCTGCCGCTCGGATGACGTACGGCTCGCTGCGATAAACGAGCTCTTCGGAATCAAGCGGTACGAAGATATCCTCAACCGGGCACTGCGCCATACGCGCACGAAGTTCGATCAGCAATTCCGAATCCTCGGTCAACGGCTCGAAAGTGACCTCGCCTGTGACCTCGTCAGAATCGATCACATTGCCGCGCAGTTCAAAACGAATATCCTCTTCAATCTCCGCCATGCTGTATGGGTTTTCGCGAAGCTCAAAAGGTCCGGTAAAGCACGCGTTCAAAAGCTTCATTACATCCTCGCCGGTAAAGGTGTGCCGTTGGATCGTCTGGATCGGATACCGATCCGTCTCCGGTTGGACAACGTCTGCATCGATTACGATATGGAGATTCTTCATCTCGATCGTTTCCTCCCAGTGTTCCGGTGCTTCGAAGCGATAGGATTCGGCGTCCGGCGCGGCAAGCGTGTCCTTGATCGAATGATCCGCCTTGTTCACAACCGCCTCCTGATCGGGCGTCGGGACGCAGGCTATAAGCAACAAAAGAAAAAGCAGGATTGTCAACAATCGTTTCATTGTGCGCCTCCTTGTGAGAATGTGAAGGTATCGGTGGAAATCGAAAACTCGGTCAGTGGGATATCAACCATAGGCGCGTATTCATGAATGGACTCCATGTAATACGGTTCTCCGTTTGTAATGTCGATTTCTTTATCGCTGTTATCGAACCGGATCGTGGGGATGTATTCGAGCCAGACCTTGAACGTCAGTTCCTGTTTCGGGATCGGATCGGAGAGCGAAAAATTCTTTTGGTCGTGAACGAGATACTGTTCCGTCAAATGCGATCTGTCATTACCCGGGCTAAGCCAGCCGCCTGTGCTCTTGAAATACGGGCGTGATACTCTTCCGTCCCTGACCTGCTTACCGTACGGCTCGCCGTCGGCATACGCTTCGATGTCAAACCGCGCATTTTTGATCACTTCCTCCGACCAGGATTCCGGATAGACGATATGCAGCATATAGAAAAATCCGTGTTCCCAGTAATAGAATCGCTCGATATGGAATTCCAGCTCGGAGAAATCAACCGTCTCGTTCCGATACGTGCCGTAAACCACATAGGACCCGTCCTTCAGTCGCCCGTCCGCGCCGTAATGCCCAGCGGCTTTATTGCGCTCGACGTCCTCCGTCCAGATCGTAACCTGCAGGAGCTTCGGCTCGCGCGCGGGCCCCGGCAGGTCCACAGTATGTTCGATCGACAGCTGTATGGATAACGCGTCAAGCTTCGTCACGCCGATTGTACCGCCCCCATAGGCGTCCTCGGTTCCGTTGAAGCGGACGGTTTCGCCATGCTCCAAATACAGTCTTCCGCCGGGGTGGTCGTTGTAGTTGCTGCCGTGAAACATCTTGCGGTAATAGAAAAACGGTACGATCCTCCATTCATGCGCAGCGTGCATCACCGTGTCGGTCACGGTTTCGCTCCGATACGTCACGGTGATCGAATCACACCGATTCCCGGCAAGCGCTTCGCTCATGATCGGAACCTGATCGATCAGCCGGAAATCGTGCTGTGCCTGATTATCCAGATAGAAGCGAAACCCGAAGCACGGGTTCATGGAAAGACATTGAAGATCAGTCCATTCCTCCGGCAAATCGAGCCGCATGGTAAACTGCGTACCGCCTTCGTCCGAAACAAAGTCTGTCACCGTAACGCGCAGATTCTGGAAGTTCACCGTTTCATTGTAAAACGTTGCTTCATACTGCTTTCCGGCGTTCAATTTTTCCCAGTTGATTTCCGTGATCGTGATCGGCAGCGCAAGCGGGTCTGTCGGCTTTTCATTTGTTACACCGACATACAGCAGCTGTGCCTTCGTTGCTTCCGTCGGTTCCGGCGAGTACGTCTCCTCTGGGACATCCGTTGCGGGGGCTGTAGGCGCAGCCTCTGTCCTTGCGGGCTGCAGCGAGACCTCCACCGTTTCCGGCTGTGTCTCCGGAACAGGAGAAGCAAGCCCGGACTGTTCAGTCTGCGGTTGCATGCAGGCAACGGGCATAATAATCAACATCAGAGCAAGGATTATTCGTTTCACTTTCTCTTTCCTTTCATTCAATCATTTCATCCGCATCATGCGCGCGAAGCGGGCGATCAGGATGACGGCGATCAGGATGATGATGACCGCGATCGCAACAAGCAGGGAGATCCACCATTG
>ONMC01000116.1 GCA_900318745.1 uncultured Eubacteriales bacterium | reverse complement strand
TCTCCAGCTCTTTCCCGCTGATCGTGTCAGTAGTTGTCAAGATCATCTTCTTCACCGCTCCTTATCTCTTTGATGCGCCCTCTCAGGGTGACTACCATGGCCGCCCCCAGGATGACCAGGGGCACTGCCAGGAAGATCAGCCAAATATCTGCAAACCTGGCCAGCAGCACGATATAGGCGATCAGGTAGATCAGGAAGATCGCCGTGATCACTGCCGGCGCAATCATTTTCTTCTTATGTTCGTCCATTGCTCCCGCCTCCCAGGCAAATTACAGGGATCTCACCCGAAAGCGGCTCCTTCAGCGGCGACGGGACGCCACCAGGATGATCCCGACCACGAAAGACGCCAGCGAAGCCGTGCCCGTCAGCACCATGACCAGGCCATGGGTCCTGTCCGGCGCGTGATACTGGGTGATCTTGCCGATCCAGGGTCCGGTCTGCGGCATATACTGACCGATCGACATGATGACGTAAACCATGAGAGCTGCACTGAGTACGATCAGGATCGCACCGATGATCGCCGCGAGAATGAAGCCCGCGCCGAGCGCAATGCCTTCGCCGATCGCCCAGAACATGAATACGGTGTCGATCGGATCCTTGATCGCGGTACGGAAACGAACGATGGACAGCGCGCCGACCATGCCGAGGGACAGCTTCAGGTTGTTCGACATGAACAGGATGACCATAGCGGAAACCATCGTGAGCATGACCAGGCTCATGTTGAACGTCTTGGAATAGATCACGCCGGAAAAGGTCAGCCGATAGATCAGATATACGAACAGACCGATGAAGAACGCGAGCGTAACGGTCGCCAGCAGCGGTACGACCTGGTTGGTAGAGAAGTTGAATACTTCGCTCAGAGATTTGAGAAATTCCATAAGATCCTCCAATTGATTACTTTCTGTATCCTTAATATTATATCAACAGTCATACTGTCTGCAAAAGAGATACTTGCTTGCCGCCGTCTTGATTGACGAGGGCAGTTGGATCAGCGCAGCGATGTGCGGATCAAGATACGCGTTGTACTTGACTTCGAGCACGCATTGACCGAGAAGCTCGGTCGCCGGATACGTGATCGCGTGCGCGTTGAACAGGTCGGTGGAAAAATAACCGGTCCGGATGTTGCGATCGAGCGTGATGCGAACTTCCTCCAGTGGGAATACGAACGGCTGCCGGTAATAATCGACCAGCACCTTCGGACGCAGTCCTTCGGTGCGCAGTGCCGCGTACGCTTCCTTTGCAAACGGCTCCTGCCGATACAGCAGAAACGTATAAGCTCCGCCGAGCAGCGCGTTGCACTCCTTGCGCGAAAGCGACAGAGCGTCCTTTTTGATGAACTGTCCGTTCTTATGCTTGCGTTCGAGCTTGATCACATGATCGGAATAGTTATAGATGCGGACACGCCATTTGTCGCGGTACTGGATGCCCGCGACCTTCTCCTCCACCGCGGAATCGTATGCGTCGTCAAAATAAAGACTGCGGATCGCGTAGCCGCCTCCGGTCTTTGCCGCATACGGATCCGGCGAGAGCATGGCATTCAGACGGATCGCCAGAAGCTCCGCGTCCGCATCGGATATGACATATTTCAATTCGTGCCGGTAGCCCTTGGCGTTCGGTTTGGGTTTCAGAAGGTTCACGAAATCTTGCCCACCTTTCCGAACAGTCGGATCATCTCATCATCGCTGAGATGATAGTTCGTGTGTTTGTTAATAAAGTTCTGGCAGTAGTACAGGTACCAGTCCTGGTAGTTGTTCGCATACTGCCGGATCTTGTCGCAATGCGAGTTCCAGCCCTTGGTCGAAAGATTGTGGTACGGTTTCCATCGCACGAGGTCGTAGGTTTCCATCTCGAAACGGATGTTCTCCTGCAGCTGGTTGACCTTCGCCACGATCTTTTCGGGCGTGTAGACTTCATTATAGAAATACGCGCAGTATTTCAGAAACAGCTTGACAAACTCGTTGTTGGACAGCATCGAGCGTCCGAGCACCGTCGAAAAGCCGTGTCCCGCGCCGTGCCCTGCCGGATCGAAATACCGCCAGAAGAAGTCGCGCCGGTAGCCGGTGGACGACTCCGCCGCCTGGCTTGCGTTGTCGCCGTTCATTGCCCAGCAGTAGTCATACTGGATCCACCGCCATTTATTGTCCTTTTCGGACGAGCGCCACCACTTGATGTTTCCGGTGTCGGTGTTGCCGATGATGATCTCGAACGCGCAGTACATTGCGAACTGATCCGCGTCGACCTGAGAGCAGACATAGTCGTAATCCGCCTGATTGGAGAGATCGCAGTTGTGATTCTCGCAGTATGCGATCAGATCCTTGTAATCCTGCAGACCGTTGCCGGCAACGATGCACTGCTCGTTGTTGCCGTTGCCCTTCAGAATGTCGATCGTGTCCTCGTTTTCGACGCCGTAATGCTGTGCGATATAATGCTTGCTGATCTTCTCGCGCAGGTTGTATACGCCCCAGTACTGTCCGTTCAGATACACGATGCACTGGATGAACGCCTGGTTGGCAAGGTCTACGTCGGCGTCGTCAAGCAGCGACTGTACGAGCACGTCGCGGATGCGCGAGAGCGCAGCATCCTGACCGGACGCGCGCAGGACCAGGGATTTATACGAGGTGAACGGGCGGTTTTCGAAAAAAGCGTACTCCATCGGGCTGCTTCCGACGCCCTTTCGTGCGATCAGCGCGATGCCCTTTTGCGCGAGCTTTCTGGAGAATGCGCCGAACACGCGGATGCAGAGATCGGTTTCATACAGCACCTGCGTGCCGCCTGCATTCATATAGGTAAAGTTCGTCGGCTTCTCCCACATGCGTCCGCGCATGTTGAAGTTTGCCCACTTGCCCATGACCTCGTTCTTTTCGGTCTGTCCGATCATCATCTCGTCGGCACCGCCCTTGCCGGTATAGTCGTCGCCCTTGATCATGATCCCGTACTGCCTGTCCCAGAGATTCTCCGGATCGGTCACCAGGAACACGACCGGCAGCGTCGTCGTATGCGCTTCGGGCGTCATTTCATCGCCGACGATCACATACGTGTAGGACTTGATTTCGCTGGGATAGCGGCTGTTGTCGTTTGCAAACGTGCGTACGCGCAGCACCGTGTTCTCTTTGATCGCGATCGGACCCGTCACACGGTCGGACTGCGCGGTCGGCGCCGTCGTCTTGACCGGATCGTTTTCCTTGCCGCATGAAAGCGTATATGTTGCGTAACAGCCCTCGGGCACGGTGATATTGACCGTCTGTACGCCCTGATAGATGCCGGTCTGCGTATCCGCAGTCGCCGCTTCGCAGTACAGTCCACGACCGTCCTCACTGTTCAGAGCGCCTTCGGTCGGCGTGTCAAAGAGTTTCCAGGCGCCGGACGCATCACGCCCGTAAGAGACGCAGGCGCGGCACTCCGGCACATTGACGCGGTCGATCAAAAGCCCCGTTGCATCAAACAGATACAGCGTCTCCCCCGCCGCCGCAATGTCGAAATTCAGCAGATATTTGAGCTGATCCGCCGTCACGTCCTTGGCGGACTGTCCTTCTCTCGGAATGCTTCCGTCCAGCTGCAAGACGAGATATCCTTTTGCGGCGATACTCGTTCCGTCAGGAAAAACCCATTTTTTCGGTTTGGACGCATTGTCCGTGATCGAATACCCCGAAACATCCACCGGAATGTCCGCCTTGTTATAAAGCTCGATCCAGCTGCCGTAGTCCGCGTCGTACGGACGCTGGCTTTTCGTGCTGTTGCTGAGCGAATACGTGATGTGATAACCGTCCACGAGGATCTCGTTCATGCGGATATCGTGCACGCCCATCTCGCCGTTTTCTTTTTCGTCGAACTGAATGTATCCGTTTGCCGTGTTGTCAAAGCCCGGTGTGGGCTTGTCCGTCGGCGCGAACGACGCCGATGCGTCGAACATGTTGTTGATGTAGACGCGCGCATAGGACATGTTGCGCTCCTGCTGTCCGAATGCGATCAGGTCGATGATGCGATCTTCGCTCGAGGTAAAAACCAGCGTTTCGCCCTGTGCGGACAGGCCGAAATCGATGCACAGCGCGGAATCCACCGGCGTTTCCGTGTGATACAGCACGAGATACGAATACGCGCCGATCTTGGTCCCCTGCGGGAATGTATACTTTTTGGGCTTCGTGATATCGTCCGACAGACCGCATCCGGACAGATCGTATTCGGAACTGCCGCTGTTATACAGTTCGATCCAGTCGCAGTAGGTGCCGTCGGGTCCCTTATGCACGTTTCCGTTCGACGCCATCAGCTCGGTCACACGGACCGGACATTCGGTGTCTTCCTTGACGCTGAGCTCCGGATCCGCCATGCGAGAGCGTTCAAACGCCGCCACGCCTTCTTCTGTGTTCGGATATCCGGGCGTCGGCGCCATGTTCGTCCATCCGCCGCCGCTGCCGTTATCGACGTAGCTGTAGGAAAGACCGGAGAAGGTCTTTGAAAGGTCGAGCGTGATGATCGGCTTGCCGGACGGATCCGAGAAGCGCAGCACGTCGTCTTTGGACAGCGCGAACGTCGCGACGTTTTCGATGCCCGTGTCCTTACCCGCGCACCAGAAAACCAGATACTCATCCGGCTCGATGTATGTGCCGTCTGCGATGACCCACATCGAGGTCTCGTCGTCGGACACGCCGTATCCGGACAGGTTGATGCGCTCGCCGCTGATGTTATGCAGTTCAAAGTAGTCGCTGTACGTTCCCATCGGGTCGCGCACCGCCTGCTTGTTGCTGACGAGCACCTCGCTGACGATGACCTTGAACGAGCAGGTGCTGGTGAGCGTCTGGTAGCCGGTGCCAGTGCCGGTGAGGTTGGCCAGCGTGTTGGGATAAGTCAGCGTGACGGTGATGGTGCTCTCGCCCACCT
>ONMC01000176.1 GCA_900318745.1 uncultured Eubacteriales bacterium | reverse complement strand
TTTACGCCAAGGCGAACGGCGGAAAGTTCATTCTGCGCATCGAAGATACCGACCAGAGCCGCTACGTGCCCGGCGCGGTGGACGTGATCTACCGCACCTTGAAGAGCATCGGCATGCAGTGGGACGAAGGTCCCGACGTGGGCGGCGATTACGGTCCCTACGTGCAGAGCGAACGCAAGAACATGTATCTGCCGTACGCCGAACAGCTTGTGAAGGCGGGCAAGGCATACTATTGCTTCTGCACCGAGGAGGAGCTCGCCGAGCGCCGCGAGGAAGCGACAAAACGCGGCGAGACCTTCAAGTATGACAAGCACTGTCTGCATCTTTCCGAGGAAGAGATCCGGCGCCGCCTCGATGCGGGCGAGCCGTACGTCATCCGTCAGAACGTGCCGGAGCACGGCGAAGCGTCGTTTGACGACGTGCTGTACGGGCATATCGCGGTCGACTGCGCGGATCTCGACGACATGATCCTGATCAAGGCGGACGGCATGCCGACCTATAACTTCGCAAACGTCATCGACGACCACACGATGGGCATCACGCACGTCATGCGCGGCAACGAGTATCTTTCGAGCACGCCGAAGTACAATCTTCTGTACGACGCGTTCGGCTGGGAAAAGCCGACCTACATCCACATGACGCCGATCATGCGCGATGCAACGCATAAGCTTTCGAAGCGCGACGGCGACGCGTACTTTGAGGATTATCTCAACAAGGGATACCTCAAGGAAGCGATCGTCAACTATGTGGCGCTGCTCGGCTGGAACCCCGGCGACGAGCGCGAGTTCTTCACGATGGATGAGCTCATCAAGGCGTTCTCGGTCGAGGGCATGAGCAAGTCCCCCGCCATCTTCGATGTAAACAAACTGACCTGGATGAACGCCGAGTATGTGCGTCGTCTGACGCCGGAGCAGTTCACCGAATACGCGCTTCCCTATTATGAAAAAGCGGGCGTCGGCGCGGAGCATGCCGACTTGCTCGCGCGGATCCTTCAGCAGCGCACCGAAACGTTTGCGCAGATCCCCGAAATGCTCGACTTTATCCCGCAGCTTCCGGATTATGACGCCGAACTGTTCACCAACAAAAAGAGCAAGACGAACCCCGAGATCGCAAAGCACGTGCTCAAGATCGCGATCGACGCGCTGGAACAGCTTCCCGCATGGGAGGAGCAGCCGATCCACGACGCGCTCCTTGGGCTCGCCGAAAAAGAAGGCATGAAGAACGGCACGATGCTGTGGCCCGTGCGCATTGCGCTTGCAGGCAAGCAGGTCACGCCCGGCGGCGCGATCGAGATCGCGATCTTGCTCGGTCGCGAAGAATCCATGCGCCGGCTGAAGGTCGGTCTTGAGAAGCTCTCGTAAGGAGGATCGAAGATGAAGTTAGGTGTTATCGGACTGCCGAACGTCGGCAAGTCCACCCTGTTCAACGCGATCACCCGCGCAGGCGCGCAGGCGGCGAACTACCCGTTCTGCACGATCGAACCGAACGTCGGCGTCGTTTCCGTGCCGGACCACCGGCTCGACGTGCTCGCCGAGATGCACCATCCCGAAAAGTACACGCCCGCGGTCATCGAATTCGTCGACATCGCAGGGCTCGTGCGAGGCGCATCGAGAGGCGAAGGCCTCGGCAACAAGTTCCTTTCGCACATCCGCGAGGTGGACGCCGTGGTGCACGTCGTGCGCTGTTTTGACGACGACAACGTCGTGCACGTGGACGGCAGCGTCGACCCGTCGCGCGATGCGGAGACGATCAACCTTGAGCTGATCTTCGCAGACATGGAGACCGTCGAAAAGCGCATCGACCGGCAGCAGAAGATGGCAAAGAGCGGCGACAAGAAGCTGCTCGTGGAAATCGACCTCTTAAAGCGCATCTACGCGCATCTCGAAAGCGGCAAGCCGGTCCGCACGTTCGAAGCCGACAAGGACGAGCAGGAAGCGATCAAAGGGCTCTTCCTTCTGACCTCCAAGCCGGTCATCTACGTGGCGAACGTTTCCGAGGACGATCTCGGCGGCGAGCCGAACGACTACGTAAAAGCGCTTTACGAGATCGCAAAGAACGAGGGCGCGGAAGCGATGACGGTCTGCGCGAAGCTCGAAGAGGAGGTCGCGGAGCTCGATCCGGAAGAAAAGCAGGCGTTCCTCGAAGAAATGGGCGTGCACGAATCCGGTCTCGATCAGCTCGTCAAGGCATGCTATCGGCTCCTCGGTCTTATCAGCTTTCTGACCGCGGGTCCCAAGGAGGTCCGCGCGTGGACGATTCAGAAGGGCACGAAAGCGCCGCAGGCGGCGGGCAAGATCCACAGCGATTTCGAGCGCGGCTTCATCCGCGCCGCCGTCGTGCCGTATGAAACGCTCGTCGAGCACGGCTCGATCGCCGCTTGCAAGGAAAAGGGTCTCATCCGTTCCGAGGGCAAGGAATACGTCATGCAGGACGGCGACGTCGTGGAGTTTTTCTTCAACGTATAACGAACATCCCGTATTTTGATTAAAAAAACCCTCCCCTGTGCACGGGGAGGGTTTTCATATAAAACACCGTCCGGGATCCCGGACGGTGTTTCCTTTCGGTTCAGGTTTGTTTTTTCCATTCTTTCATAAAA
>ONMC01000117.1 GCA_900318745.1 uncultured Eubacteriales bacterium | reverse complement strand
CGTCTTGCTGAGACGTTCGGTGACGCCGCATTCACGGAACAGGTTGCCGAGCATCAGACAGCCGACCAGCGGCGCCGCGCTCGGAACGAGCAGTGCAACGAAGATCGTGACGACGATCGGGAAGATGATCTTTTCGGTCTGCGAGACCGGACGCAGCTGCGCCATTTCGATCTGACGCTCCTTCTTGGTGGTCAGCGCCTTCATGATCGGCGGCTGAATGACCGGCACCAGCGCCATGTACGAATACGCCGCAACCGCGATCGCGCCGAGGTATGCGGGTGCGAGCCGCGAGGTGACGAGGATCGCCGTCGGACCGTCCGCGCCGCCGATGATGCCGATGGACGCCGCGATATTCTGGATCGGCGTTACGCCGTCGGTCGGGATCCACTGGAACGCGAGCACCGACAAAGCAAACGCGATAAAGATGCCGAGCTGGGCCGCTGCGCCGAGGATCAGGCTCTTGGGGTTTGCGATCAGCGGACCGAAGTCCGTCATCGCGCCGACGCCCATGAAGATCAGGCACGGATAGATACCGAGCTTGACGCCGAGATACAGATAATCCAAAAGACCCGTTGCATGCAGATCGCCGAGCTTTGCCCACTGGATCACGCCCGACTCCGCGTTGTTCGCGCCGAGACCGAACAGTTCCTCATGGAACAGGTTCGCCCCGGGCAGGTTGGTGAGCAGCATGCCGAACGCGATCGGTACGAGCAGCAGCGGCTCGAACTTCTTGACGATCGCCAGATACAGCAGGACGCAGGCGATGCCGATCATGATGAGGCATTTCCAGTTGTCCCCCGTAAAGAATAACGCAAATCCGGTTTTTGTAAAGAAGCCGGATATTGTTTCCCAAATGGCTTCCATAGTCGCCCCCGCTTACGCGATCGTGCAGAGCAGCGAACCGCTTTCCACCGTGGAACCCTTTGCAACTGCGATCGAGGTCACGCGACCCGAAACCGGCGCAAGGATCTCGTTTTCCATCTTCATGGCTTCCAGCACCATCAGCTGCTGTCCTTCCTTCACGGCGTCGCCGGGCTTGACGTTGACCTGCAGAATGTTGCCGGGCATCGGCGACTTGACTTCCGTGCCCGTTCCGGCGGGCGCGCTCTTGGGCGCTTCCGCTTTCGGCGCAGCCGCGACTGCGTTTGCATCGATCTCTTCGACTTCCACCTCGTACTTGGTGCCGTTTACATTGACAGAAAATTTACGCATGGTTTTCTCCCCTCTTAATCCACTTTTTTAAATGATACGATACGAATTCCGCCGACGTTTTCGCCCATCACCGTTGCGATTGCGGCGGATACGGCGGCAATGATCTCTCCGCGGTCGCCTTCCTGCACGGGCTCCGCTTTCTTCGGCTCGGGCACAGGCGCTGCCTTCTTTGCATTGACTTTGCTCATAATTGCGCCCATGAGCTTCACGATCAGGATCAGCGCGATCAATCCGACAAAGACGATCCCGATCCCGAGAAGGAACGTGATCAGCGTCGAAACTGCCGCCGAACCGCCTTCAAATGTGAGCTTGGCGCCTTCTTGTGCAAACAGCATAAAGAACCTCCATCCACGTTTTACGGGCGAATCATCAATCTCGCCCTTTTACTATTATTATTCGACGTTTTTCCTTTTTTCCCTTTTATTTTTTCCGATCGGCACCGATTATTTTTTCATGCAGCGCGCCTGCACATATTCCGATCGAAAGCGCGCAAACTGACGGTATGCTGACACTGTTTCTTCGCGCCGTTTTTCTGGACCTGTTCGTGCTGCTGATCCTGCGGCTGACCGGCAAGCGGCAGGTGTCCGATCTGCAGCCCTACGATCTGCTGATGACGCTCGTCATCGCAGACCTTGCGAGCACCGCCATCGCGGATACGGACATCCCGCTGCTGTACAGCATTGTGCCGATCCTTGCGCTGTATCTCGTGCAGCAGGTGCTCTCCAAACTCTCGCTGAAATCCGCCGCCGTCCGACGCTTCCTCTGCGGCACGCCGCAGGTGCTGATCGAAAACGGCGTGATGCAGCCGCGCGTGATGCGCCGCACGAACTATACCGTGCGCGACCTTTTGGACAGTCTTCGCAGCAAAGGCATTTTTGACGTCGGCGAGGTTGCTTATGCGATCCTGGAAACGAACGGCACCGTGAGCGTGCTGCCGAAGGACGCGTATGCGCAGCCCGTAAAGCGCGATCTGAAACTGCCCGAGACGCCCGCCGTGCCGAAGCATATCGTGATCCACGAAGGCAGGATCGTAACAAGCGGACTCAAAAAGCTGCACATCGACCGAACCCGGATCGAATCGATCCTGAACAAACACGGCATCGCGCCGAAGAACGTGTTTTTCGCACAGATGGACGGCAGCGGCGGACTGCACGTCCAGCTGGACGACGCGCATCACAACCGTGTGGAGCGCTTCCATGAACCGGGCTAAACGGAGGGACCTATGGGATTTTCGATCTTTCGCGCGTGCATGACGGTCACGATCTGTCTGCTGCTGCTCGCGCTGTTTCTCTTTCCCTCGGGCATGCTGCGCAGCTTTGCAGACGAAGCCGAAGCGCACATCAGACGTGCCGGGGATGCGCTGCTGCAGCACGACGAAGCCGCCGCCGAACGCGAATGCAGCGCGCTTTGCGCCCTGGCACAGCGCTCCGTGCCGGCGCTGGAGCGATTCTTGAATCATTCAAACGTGACCGCGCTGACCTCCGCGTTCGGGATCGCATACGCCGCGGTGCGTATCGGCGACTGTTCCGCCGCCTATGAAGCGCTCTCCGACGCCGAAACCGCGCTCGAACGGCTCAAAGGGATCGAACTTTTTTCTCCGAATTCGCTCCTTTAAGATTGTTTTCACGCGGATCCTGTGGTATACTGAATAAAATATATCAAATGAGGTGTACCGCATGAACGCAAGCGATCTGGGCAATCTGATCCCCGCCGCACGCGACGGAAAACCGACTTTTGTGATCCGTGACGCGCGTGTCATCAACGTCTTTACCAACGAGATCGTCCGGACAAATGTGGCGATCGCAAACGATACGATCATCGGCGTCGGCAACTATTCGTGCGAGCACGAATACAATGCGCACGGCGCGTACCTCGCGCCGGGTCTGATCGATGCGCATGTGCACATCGAAAGCTCGATGGTCATTCCCGCCTCATTTGCAAAGATCCTTCTGCCCAAGGGCACGACCACGATCATTGCCGATCCGCACGAGATCGCCAACGTCGCGGGGACCGAGGGACTTTCGGCGATCCTTTCGCTTGCGAAGGATCTGCCGCTCGACATCCGCTTCATGCTGCCGTCCTGCGTGCCTTCGACACCGTTTGAACACAGCGGCGCCGTGCTGGGTGCGGCGGACCTTCTGCCGTTTCTCAACGAACCGAACGTGCTGGGGCTCGGCGAGGTCATGGATTATCCGTCGGTTGTCGGCTGCGCGCCCGATATGCTGGAAAAGCTCTCCGGCTTCTTTTCGAAGCCGATCGACGGTCACGCCCCGATGCTTTCGGGACGCGCGCTGAACGCCTATTGTCTTGCCGGACCGCGCACCGATCACGAATGCTCGAATTTCAGCGAGCTCAAAGAAAAGCTGCGCAACGGCATGTACATCCTGATCCGCATCGGCTCCGCCGCTAACGGCGTGCTCGAAATGCTGGACGGCATCGTCTCCGAAAACCTGCCGACGGATCACATCTGCTTCTGCACAGACGACAAACATCTCGAAAACATCCGCTCCGAAGGACACATCAATCACATCATCAATACGGCGATCTCGCGCGGCATCCGCCCGCTCGATGCGATCCGCATGGCAACACTCAACCCTGCGACGGCATACGGTCTGAAGCGCGTCGGCGCGATCGCGCCGGGGTATCGCGCAAACATGATCCTTTTCGACGATCTGCACACGATCGAGCCGAAACTCGTTTTCGCAAACGGCAATCCGGTCGATCCCGACGCCGAGATCCCCTCGCCCGCCGTTCCGGATTCCGTCAGGCACAGCGTACACGCCGCGCCGGTCTCGCCGGAGCAGCTTCTGCTGAAAGCCAACGCGTTCATGCCGATCATCGAAACGGTGCCGCATCAGCTGGTCACGCGGCTCGTGCACCGCGCGGTCCCGACCGACGAAAACGGATTTTTTATCGCGCGCGAAGGGCTCAACAAGCTCGCGGTCGTCGAACGCCATCATGAAACCGGACACGTCGGCGTCGGCATCGTCGACGGCATACATGTACAGGGCGGTGCGATCGCCGCAACCGTTTCGCATGACTCGCACAATATCGTGGTCGTCGGCGACAACGATCCCGATATGCTCGCGGCGATCGATGCGCTGAAAGCGTGCGGCGGCGGTTTTGCCGTCGTCTCCGGCGGCGAGATCAAAGCGCTGCTCGAACTGCCGGTCGCCGGTCTGATGAGCGATGCGCCGGTGGAAACGGTTTTGCAAAAGCAGCGTGCGCTGCTTGATGCGGCGCGCGCGCTCGGCACGAACGACGAATGCGATCCGCTGATCCTGCTCTCCTTCCTCGCGCTTCCGGTCATTCCGGAGGTGCGGCTGACCGACTGCGGTCTGTTCGACGTCACGACGATGTCGTTTCTGTATCAAAACTGACGGAGGTCCCCATGTGTCTGTTTCGCAAAAAGAACCGGTTTACGCAAAGCTCGCATGAAGCGTGGCACAACCAGTGGCAGAGCGCATTCGCGCCCGAATGCCGCGATGTGCCCGTGACCTTCGACGGCGTGACCTATGTCGCATACGTGCTGGTCGGGCATACCGTCATGATGCTGCAGGACGGGCTT
>ONMC01000182.1:2548-4731 GCA_900318745.1 uncultured Eubacteriales bacterium | reverse complement strand
CTGAAGTATCAGCGTATGTACGGTACCGATACCGACAACAAGATGGTACTTTATTTGAGATGGCTCGGTCTTTATCCGTTCTATGACGGACATTTTTCCGGTATCTTTGAGGGGGATTTCGGATTTTCTTACGACTATAACCTTCCGGTCGTAAAGGTTGTGCCGACGCATATGCGGAATTCGTTCCTGATCGGTCTCATCACGGAGATTGCGGTCCTGGGTGTTACGATCCCGCTCGGCATCAAATGCGCAGTTAAAAAGAACAGTCGGTTTGACCGCTTCACACAGTTCTTCTCGCTGATCGGATTTTCAACGCCAAGTTTTATTATTTACATTATTTTTATCGTCTTCTTCTGCTCGATCCTGGGCTGGTTCCCGGTCATGGGCATGAAGACGCCGGGCAAGGTATACGCGAACGGATTCGAGGAAGCGCTTGACGTGCTCCATCATGTTGCGCTGCCGACGATTTGTCTGACGTTCGGTTCTCTGGCTTCCATCACGCGTATCTGCCGTGCATCCATGATCGACGCGTTGAGTCTGGACTGCATCCGCACCGCGCGTGCAAAGGGCTTGACCGAAAAGACGGTCATATACAGCCATGCATGGCGCAACGCTTTGATCCCGATGGTTTCCATCATCGTCGGCGGTTTCTTCGGAACGATCTCCGGCGCGATGATCCTTGAAACGATGTTCGGGTTCAAGGGCATGGGCTTGCTGTTCCTGAATGCAACGAGAACGGCAGACTACGACATGATCATGTTCCTGGAGGTTATCTACACCTTCATCGGACTGTTCAGTAACCTCGTCATCGACCTTACCTACGGTCTTGTTGACCCGCGTGTCCGTATCAGCAAGTAAGGAGGGAGCATCATGGAAAAGAAAAAGAAAGAAAACATCTTCCGAAAACTCCTTCGCTGGACGGTTCGCGGCCTGATGGGTCAGAAGTATGAGGAGAAGTGGTTCGGCAAGCGCGAGAGAAAGGAAGTCGTCTATAAGAACGGCGTTCCCGACGACTCCGAGCTGATCGTCAGCCCGGGCCGCCAGATCTTCAACCGCTTTATGGAGCGGAAGTTTGCGGTCATTTCCGTTATCGTCGTTCTGATCATGTTTGCGATCGTATTCATCGTGCCGCATTTCATGACGAAGTACTACGATGCATTCACCGAAACGACGCAGAAGGATCTTCCTCCGACACTGTCGCTGATGAAGGTTCCGAAGGAACTGCAGAACAACATCAAGTCGATCGACAGCTACGGCAGCTTTTCCGTCGGTCTTTCCAACGACGGTAAAGTGTACGTATGGGGCATCGGCAAACTGGGTGCAACCGGTCTGAACGTAAAGGACATACCGGAAGAAGTCCAGAATGCGAACATCGTTTATGTTGCAGCCGGTCAGGACCACGTCATCGCTCTGGATGATCAGGGCAAGTTCTACGGCTGGGGCAGCAACCGTTTCGGCCAGTATGCAATTGATGAAAAAACCGCAGACAACCCGAACCTTGAGCCGGTTCCGGAAGCGGTTTTGAACGGCGAGATCGACATCAACCATGTGAAAAAGCTCGCTGCAGGTTATCAGGCGTCCGCGATCCTGATGGATGACGGCACGCTCTATATCTGGGGCAACAAGCAATCGTACGCCAACATGGATTCCTTTGTCGGCAGAACCAACATTCTCGACATCGACTTCACGCTGAACAACATCGTCGCGCTCGATTCGCGTCAGACGAGTGTTGTGACCGGCAAGAAGGGCCTGTACGATATGGCGCGCACGCAGATCTCCGGAACGAAAGCCGTTAAGATGAAAGAGTTCCTGAACGGCCGCAAGATCCTTGAGATCCGTGCAACCACGATCAACGTCTGCATGCT
The DNA here is from genome assembly GCA_900318745.1 of uncultured Eubacteriales bacterium. Classification (GTDB taxonomy): domain Bacteria; phylum Bacillota; class Clostridia; order Christensenellales; family CAG-138; genus UBA3792. Next base: position 2,866 of record ONMC01000182.1, on the reverse strand, counting down.
TCTGGACGACGGTACCGTCGCGCTGACGGGCGACTTCCAGACCGATAACGTCGAAGTGCCGAAGCTTGCACAGGGCGAGTACTTCATTGACATCGAAGCAGGCGCATACCACTACAGCGGACTGACCAACCTCGGTCATGTCTATTCGTTCGGCGGCGATCATTACCGTCAGTCGGAAGCACCCGTGGTCAACGGCGCAAAGAAGCTGTTTGCCGGCGCGTTCCAGAGCTATGCTGTGGATGGTGAGGGCAAGCTGCTCGACAGCTGGGGTCTCAAGGGATACCTGTTCGGTACCGATGACCGCGGCGCGAACATTGC
>ONMC01000182.1:0-2526 GCA_900318745.1 uncultured Eubacteriales bacterium | reverse complement strand
CATCGAGATCATCATCGGCGTTTCGATCGGCTTGATGTCCGGCTTCCTCGGCGGTTGGGTTGATATCTTCCTCATGCGTGTTGCTGAGGTCTTCAGTTCGATCCCGCTGTATCCGTTCCTGCTGATCCTGACTTCGCTGCTTGCACAGGTCTCGATGACGACCGACCAGAAGCTGTACATGATCATGGTCATCCTCGGTATACTGGGCTGGCCGGGATTTGCGTATATCACGCGTGCACAGGTGCTGGTTGCCCGTGAATCCGAGTACGTCACGGCGGCGCAGGCGATGGGCGTTAAAGAAACGCGAATCGCATTCAAGCATATCCTGCCGAACATCATTTCGGTTATCCTCGTTCAGATGACGCTGAGCTTTGCGGCATCCATGCAGACGGAAACGTCGCTGTCCTTCCTCGGATTCGGCGTTACGTATCCGCAGCCGAGCTGGGGCAACATGCTGTCCCGTGCGAGCAACGCGGTCGCGGCAATCAACTTCTGGTGGCAGTGGGTATTCACCTCTGCGATCCTGATCTTCACGACGATCTGCATCAATACGATCGGTGACACGCTGCGCGACGTCATGGACCCGAAGTCCACGAACGATAAGTAAGGAGGGAACGGAATATGCCTTTATTGGAAGTTAAACATCTTCACACCTTCTTTACGACAAAGAAAGGTATCGTAAAAGCGGTCAACGACGTTTCCTACGAACTTGAAGCCGGCAAGACCATCGGTATCGTCGGCGAGTCCGGCTCCGGCAAATCGGTCTCCGCAATGAGTATTCTGCAGCTTCTCGACGGCAACGGCTACATCGACAGCGGCGAGATTCTTCTCGAGGGCAAGGACCTCACGAAGTTCACGCTGAAGCAGATGTACAACGTCAGAGGCAATGATATCTCCGTCATTTTCCAGGAGCCGATGACGAGCTTGAACCCGGTCTTCTCCGTTGACAGGCAGCTGTCCGAGCCGTTCATGATCCACCAGGGCATGAACAAAAAGGAAGCGCACGAGCACGCGCTGCAGATGCTCTACGACGTTCAGATCCCGAATCCCGAAGTCGTCATCAAGCAGTATCCGCATCAGCTTTCCGGCGGTATGCGCCAGCGTGTTATGATCGCAATGGCGCTTGCATGTAAGCCGAAGATTCTGATCGCCGACGAGCCGACGACGGCTCTGGACGTTACGATTCAGGCGCAGATTCTGAAGTTGATGAACGATCTGAAGCATTCAAAGGGCACGGCTATCATCTTCATCACGCATGACCTCGGTGTCATCAACGAGATGGCGGACGACGTCGCCGTCATGTACTGCGGTCAGGTCGTCGAGCATGCGCCGGTCGACGTCATCTTCCAGGGAAGCGGCGAATACAGCCATCCGTACACGGAAGGTCTGATGCTTTCGATCCCGCGTCTGGAAAACGAGAGCGATCGACTGGATCCGATTCCCGGCGTTGTGCCGCACCCCTTGGCGCTGCCGAAGGGCTGCAAGTTCGGTCCGCGCTGCAAGTATTGCACACAGAAGTGCATCGATGAGGAACCGGAGCTTGTCAATGTAAAACCGAACCAGAAGATCAGATGCTTCTATCCCAACAAGGAGGAACGGAACAGTGCCGAACACAAAGAAATTACTGTCAATCACTAATCTGAAGAAGTACTTCCCGGTTGCGAAGTCCTCCATCTTCCAAAAGAAGCGTCTTTACGTTCGTGCGAACGAGGACATCACGATCGACATTTACGAGGGCGAAACGCTCGGTATCGTCGGCGAATCCGGCTGCGGAAAGTCGACGCTGGGCCGTGTTCTCCTGCAGTTGTATCCGCAGACCGCGGGCTGCACATTGTATTACGGCATTACGCTTGACGAACTGACGCCCTCCTATGTCCGCGATACGATCGTGAACGAAAAGAAGTATCGCAAGAAACTCCAGAAAGCGATCGAGAAAGCGGATGAACTGGAAAAGAAGGTCGAAGCTGCAGGCGGCGAAGACCATGCGGACTTCTATCTGCTGCAGGAATGCAACATCGCCAAGTGCGATGTGCAAACGCATATGAGCAATATCGTAAAGATCCTCGGCGGCTTCTTCGCAAAGGATGATCCCGAAGGCCTGAAGCTCTTGCTGGAGATCTACGGCGAGAACAAAAAGCGCAATGCGATCCTGGCACGCAGAAAGACGCAGCAGGTGAACTTTGAGCACTTTGAGCACGCGCTGACCGAAGCGCCGGAAAACAAAAAGGCATCCGTGTCCGGCAAGAAGGATCGTGCCGAAGCAGCGCTCAGAAGCACCGATCGGGAGGTTGCAGAGTTGGATCAGAAGATCGCGCAGCTTCAGAGCAAGCTGGATGCGGTCAAGGCCAAGTACGCAGGCGATCCCGAGTTCGAAAAGTACGAAGCGATGCGTGACAACGGCATCGACCTGGCTCGTCTGAACTATCAAGAGATGCGCGGTCTCAGAAAAGACCTGCAGATCATCTTCCAGGATCCGTACTCCAGTCTGAACCCGCGTTTCACGGTCGGCCAGATCATCGAGGAAGG
>ONMC01000118.1:1731-6421 GCA_900318745.1 uncultured Eubacteriales bacterium | reverse complement strand
TAGCCTTTGGCAGAGAAGATGAGGTAGTACTTGCCGTCCTTCTCAACGACGTCGTTGTCCCACATCTGCTTCTCTGCCCACTTCACCTGGTCTACATCGAGTATCACACCGTGGTCGGTGGCTTCGTCGTTCTCAACGTCGTTCCAGAAATCGGTCTTCGCCATCTGCGCTTCGAGGGTTTCAAGCTCTGTCTTCAGCGCGTCGGCGTTCATCTGCTTATGTGCAAGCGCGAGCGTCTCATTGAGACTGCCGAGCTGCATTTTATATTCGTCCAGTACCAGCATATTCCCTCCGGAATTATTGGATCTTTTCGGGTTCGCCGTATTCGACACCGAAGGTATCGACGCGGATCGACTCGATCACGACGGGTTCGAGGGGAACGGACTTCTCGCCGCTGTAGGGATTGTACGTCGTCGGAGTCGCCGCAAGCGCGTCCAGCGTGGTGAAGCCCTCGGTCAGCATGCCGAATGCGGCATATTGTCCGTCAAGGAACGGACCGTCCGCATGCATGATAAAGAACTGACTGCCTGCGGAATCGGGATCCTGTGCGCGCGCCATCGAAATCACGCCGCGCTTGTGGGACAGGTTGTTGTTCACGCCGTTGCCGGTGAACTCGCCCTTGATCGAATAGCCGGGACCGCCACCGCCGTTGCCGTCCGGGTCGCCGCCCTGGATCATAAAGCCCGCATAAATGCGGTGGAACGTCAATCCGTCATAGAAACCGGAATTGGCGAGTGAAATAAAGTTTTTGACCGTGTTCGGCGCGACGTCCGGGTAAAGCTCCAGCTTCATGATGCCGCCGTCCTTCATGGTGATCGTTGCGATCGGGTTCTGCATCGTTGTTACCTCCTCGGGGTTGGTTGTTTCGTTTTGTTCGGGCTGCTCCGCGGTCTGCTCAGCAGGCTGTTCTGCGGGCTGCTCCGCTGCCTGCGTACCGCCGTTGCCGCTTGTATAGGTGTTTGCCGTTGCGACGGTGCAGCCGAGCGCAAGCGCGAGCGTCAGTGTGAGCAGTATGGTGAAAATCCGTTTCATGATGATCTCCTTCCGTCCGGTTCTAAATCGGTTCGTTGTATGCAAAGTGCTCGCGTTCCGCAAGCAGAGCAAGAAAATTATTGACCACGCGCGAACGGTACTTGCGCTTCTGCGCAATGATCGTCATCGCGGGAACGAGCAGTTCCGTCTCGCTGACGATCTTCTGCGCAAGGTCGGTGAAACCGAGTTCCTCCGCCGCTCCCTTCGGAACGAGCGCAACCGCCTTGCCCGCCCGCGCCCAGTTCAGCGCGATCTGCATGCGCGTGCTGACGTATTTCGGCGAAAGCGTCAGTTCCTGTTCCCGGAATGCGCTTGTGAATGCCGGCACGCTGCGCTCCATCAGCGACAGCGGCAGCGGCGCGAGCGCACCGAGCGACACGGACTCTTCCGGCGTATCCCGAAAGAACGCGCCGTCCTTGTAAGCTGCGACCAGCGTATCGGGATGCGTATACAGCACATCGAGATTCTGCGCATCATTCTTGATGAGACGGACAAAGATCGCCTCGACCTGGCCGCTCTGCAGCTTCTTCAGAAGCTCGGAAAGGTCCGCCTCGAACACCTTGATCTCGGTATCCGGGTAGCGGTCGGAAAACGCGACCAGCGCGTCCAGGATCCGCTCGTTTTCGAACGACGAGGAGATGCCGATGCGCAGCGTGCCCTTTGTCCCGCCGAAGCCGGACGCGATCTCGTTGCGCGCCGCCGTTTCGATCTCCGTCATCCATTTCGCTTTTTGATACAGGATGCGCCCCGCGTCGGTCAGCTCCAGCTTTCGCGCCCCGCGGTAAAACAGCCGCGCGCCGTATGCCGTTTCGAGCGCCTTGAGCTGATTGCTCAATGCCGGCTGTGCAATGCGGAGTTTCAGCGAGGCAGCCGTCAAGCTGCCTTCCTCGACGATCGTGATGTAGTTCACATAATAGCTGAGGTTCATGCGGCGCTCCCTAAATTGCTCAAGCAACGTATAGTATAACAAGTTTATATGGGAATATCAAGGATTTTTCATGATGTTGCGGCGGCATTTGCGGTTCGACGGATCAAGTAAAACGCAGCCGATCCCGCAAAGTCGGCGGTTCGGCTGCGCAGATACAGCTTATGCGGTTCGGCGCTCTACTTATGCAGAAGCGGACTCAGCGGCTTATAGATCAGCTGACAGATGATCACGTTCAGAAGTCCCTTTGCCAGCGTAAAGGTCACGTTGAAGATCAGCAGACAGTTCAGCAGCGGATTCGCCGTCGGGATGTGCGCGACGCTTCCCAGGATCGCTTCATATGCCGCAATGATCGCCTCTTCCGGGAAATTCAGGATTGTCACGTACGCCGGATATACGATGTAATAATTGAGCGGCAGGCTGGCGATCGCCATGCACAGCGCGCCGATCGACGCGCCGAGGACCGCGGTCTTTCTGGTCTTATTGCGGTGATAAAACAGACCCGCCGTCAGCACAAAGATGCTGCCGAGCAGAAAATTGCACAGTTCTCCGACGCCTACCGACGAACCGAACGGCAGATGCAGCAGGTTTTTGACGAGCTGGATCAGCACGCCCCAAAACGGGCCGAGCGCGTATGCACCGAGCAGCGCCGGAAGATCCGACAGGTCGAGCTTGACGAACGACGGCATAATGGGGATGGAGATTTCGATAAACTGCAGCACCGCGGCGATGGCAGCCAGCATAGCGGCGACCGCGAGGCGATGGGTCTTCTGTTTCGTTTTCATGGGGACCGATCCTTTCAAAAGCACTGCGGCAATTGTAGCATTCGCTCCCGATATATGTCAATTACTTATATTTGATATATCTATATTATTATAATTATATGAAACGAAAGAGGGGGCGGACGACCGCTCCCTCTGTGATTCGATCCGATCAAAGCAGTGCTTCGATTGCTTCGGTGATGTCCTTGACGGTGTTCTCTGCGAACGGATTGCGCAGGTTGCCGACCTTCAGCAGATCGAAATAACCGACCGTGCCGCCCGCTTTGCACAGTGCAAGATAGTCGCTCCACGCCTGTTCGCGGTTTTCACGCATGCGGAGGAAGAAATCGAACGCGCCCATCTGTGCCAGCGCATAGTCGATGTAATAGAACGGATACAGGAAGATGTGCTGCTTCTGCATCCAGAATCCGCCTTTTTCGAGGAAGGGATCGCCGTCATAATCGCGCCACGGGAGATAAACCTGCTCAAGCTCGTGCCACACCGCATAGCGCTCATCGCGCGTCATTTCGGGCTTTGCATAGACGCGATGCTGGAACTCGTCGACCATCGTAAGGTACGGGATCGTTTCGAGCGCCGCGGAAAGATGCGCTTCGCGATAGCGCGGTGCGTCGTCGCCGAAGAACTTCTCCATCCACGGATAGGTGAAGTGCTCCATGGACATCGAATGGACCTCGCAGATTTCGATCGGCGCCTGCCAGATCTCGGCGAGCCGGATCGAACGCGCGGCGACATACGCCTGGAACGCGTGTCCCGCCTCGTGCGTCAATACGTCGACGTCCGCGGAGGTGCCGTTGAAGTTCGAGAAGATGAACGGCGCCTTGAGATCGGTGAGCGTGGTGCAGTAGCCGCCCATATGCTTGCCGGGACGCGAAGTGAGATCGAACAGCTGATGCTCGACCATGAAGTCGAAGAACTCGCCGGTTTCCGGGCTCAGCTCGCGGTACATTTCCTGTGCCGCTTTGACCATCTCCTCCTCGGTGCCGTGCGGCGTCGGGTTGCCTTCGGGATAGCAGAAGGATTCGTCGTAATAGTGCAGCTTCTCCACGCCGATGCGCTTCGCCTGCCGCTTATGGATGCGGGCGACGGCGGGCACGACGTACTTCTTCACGCCTTCCCGGAAACGTTCGACGTCGTCCTTGGTATAGTCGTACCGTCCGCGGGACAGATAGGCATACGGAATGTAGTTTTCATAGCCGATCAACTGCGCCATTTCGGTGCGGGTCCTGACCATTTCGTCATAGATATCGTCGAGCTGATCGGCGATGCCCGCGTACATCTCCGCCCACTTGCGGAACGCGCCTTCGCGTACCTTGCGGTCCGGATTCTGCATGAACTTCAAAAGTCCGTAGAAATTGCAGGTCTCGCCCATGTATTCGGTCGTGCAGCCCGCGGTGAGCTTTGCGTATTTGCTGCGGAGCATCTGATCCTTCGTCATGCCGGGGATCAGGCGCTCGTCCGCCAGTTTGACCTGCGCGTCCGCCTGCGTAAAGACGATCTTGCCGAGCTCGGCTTCGAGTTCCTTGCGGAACGGATGGTTGACCATCGCCTTGAGCTGCCGTTCGTTGAGCACCATCGTCTTCGAAAGGTTCTGATCGTAGTAGGTCTGCTCCGCGTCGTAAAACTCGTCCTTCGTGTTCACGTCGTGACGGATATGAGAGATCGTGAACATCGTCGCAACCTTCTGCGACGCCTCGTCCATCGCATAGTACGCGTCGATCGCTTCCTGCGCCGTCTTTGCGTTCTCAAACGTTTCGATCAGCTTCAGGCCGTCCGCAATGAACTTGTCGACGTCTACGCGCTCATAGGGTAGTTCCGAGAATTTCCACATAAAGTCAAGCCCTCCTGTTTATTTCTGCGTTCAGTATAGCATACGGGTTCCCCGATTACAAGCGGGGAGAGGATCAAAAAAGAGACGGCATAACCGTCTCTGATCGCATGACCGATTCTATTG
>ONMC01000118.1:0-1667 GCA_900318745.1 uncultured Eubacteriales bacterium | reverse complement strand
TCGCCCGCTGCGCAGTTGAACTCATACAGCACGCCGGAGTCCGGCAGCAGCCGAAGAACGGGGCTGAACCCGATTCCGTCCCCACCCGTCTGTTTGCCGGCCACGGTCGCCCATCCGGTGGATTTGCAGAAGCATACGAACATTTCGGACGAGGAATACACAACGTGATCGACCAAAACCCAGCGTTTCGCATCGCTGTGAACCGCCTCGCGTCCCTCGACCGGCATGTCAAAGCACGCATACCTGTCCAATCCGTATTTCAGCGCCCACTCCGGCGCATCCTCCAACTCCGAAGTTTGTTTCGCTTCGTCAGGCGGGATGATCTGCAGGTTTTGCGGCGAGCCCTTGAAAAACATACGCAAACTGCACTGTTGGTCTTCTCCGAACGGCGCAACGAGATTGTCTCTCCAATACCCGTCGGCACCGCCGCTGTTTCCGGTGATATCGAACACAATATTCTCCGCTTCCGGATACTGCTCCAATGCCTGCTGCAGTACGTCATGATCCCGTTCCTGCACAAAGAAGACAAAGGTCGGGATCTTGAGGCACAGTGTCTTGCAGTCCTCGTAATACGTAACCGTCACGGACGCATAGTTGCCGACCTTGGCATCGGTTGAACCCTGCGCTTCGGTCGGCGCCGTATACCGACCCGTAGCCGCGGCTTCTTTCAGCGTTCTGCGCCACGGTTCAAAGAACGGATTCTCACATACTTCATCATCCAGCACGTACGTTGCATACAGATTACTGAAGAACAGCTGCTCGATCATAAAGAGATGCGCCGTAAACTCGAGTTTTTCGAACATCTGACTCACGATCAGCGCAAAGGATTCCGGTTTTTTCACGCTTTTCACGCGTTCCCCGAAGCTCTCGCGAATCGAATCGACGGGAATGCCCCGGTCGCGCAGATAATCAAGATACGGGTAGTCCGTTTCCAATGTTTCCCACAGGAGTTCATAATCCGCCATGAACGGCGCCGTCTCTTTCTCTTCGACGGCGGGCTCGTTCGGCGCTTTCGCACACCCCGTCAGAAGCAGCGCTGCACACAGCAGCAGCAGAACCGCGGTTTTGATCGCCTTTTTCATGTCGCTTGTTTCCTTTCCGATCCAATATACACAAAGAGACCGTTTTCACGGTCTCTTTCGGGTTCTTGCTCAGAACTTCAATGCGTTGAACTTGACGCCCGGGCCCATCGTGGAGGAAACCACGACGCTGCGGAGGTACGTGCCCTTCGCCGCTGCCGGCTTCGCCTTGTTGATCGCGTCCATCAGCGTGGTGAGGTTCTCTTCCAGCTTATCGACGCCGAAGGACTTCTTGCCGATCGGGCAGTGGATGATGTTGGTCTTGTCGACGCGGTATTCAACCTTACCGGCTTTGATGTCGTGAACCGCCTTGGTGACGTCCATGGTGACAGTACCGCTCTTCGGGTTCGGCATCAAGCCCTTCGGGCCGAGGACGCGGCCGATACGGCCGACAACGCCCATCATGTCCGGCGTCGCAACGCAGACGTCAAATCCGAACCAGTTTTCGGTCTGGATCTTCTTGACCATATCTTCGTCGCCGACGAAGTCTGCGCCTGCTTCCAGTGCTTCGCGCGCCTTATCGGCCTTTGCGAAAACGAGGACGCGGACAGTCTTGCCCGTGCCGTGCGGCAGAACGATCGCGCCGCG
>ONMC01000119.1 GCA_900318745.1 uncultured Eubacteriales bacterium | reverse complement strand
TCTTTTCCACATATAAATTCTTCTCTGCATTTTGGGCAGCCCAAAGAATTAAGCTCGACAGTCAAGTCATTAAGCCCCAATGATTTTAGATAATCAACCGCCATCAAAATTACCTCAGCATCAGCAGTTGCTTGTTTTATACCGAAAACTTCAATTCCGACTTGGTGAAATTGTCTTTGTCTGCCTGCCTGCGGGCGTTCATAGCGGAACACCGGGCAGTAGAGATAATACATCTTGGTCGGCTGTGCTTCGGAAAAGAGTCCGTTTTCCACAAACATGCGCACGGCGCCTGCCGTGCCTTCCGGTTTCAGGGTAATGCTGCGATCGCCCTTGTCCGTGAAGGTGTACATTTCCTTCTGCACGATATCCGTCGTGTCGCCCACGCCGCGCAGAAACAGTTCGGTGTGTTCGATGCAGGGCGTACGCGCTTCCAAAAGCCCGTATTTTCTCACGATGCCGCGGATCGTGCGTTCCAGATGCTGCCAGCGATAGCTCTCCTCCGGGAGAACGTCCTTTGTGCCTTTCGGCGCTTTGTATGCCATAAAAACCTCCTATAAAAAATCGCGGTCTTTCGCCCGTAATAGGGACGGAAGGACCGCGGTGCCACCCTGATTCGCAGCAGTTTGCTGCGCGCTTTTTCCCCGATAACGAAGGGTCTCCGGCATGCCTTTTTCTTCCGGCATGCAGCTCGTGGATGTCCTTCCCGTGCTCTCCGTTTGCATGTCTCTCAGCCGCGGACACGCTCTCTTGAAAACTTCGAACCGGTACTCTTCCGTTCAACGCTTTGCGCTTATTATACCATGCAAAACGGGCTTGTCAAGCAAAATCACTGCAAAAACAGCGCGCGTTTTTGCGCATCCAGCAAATCAAGCTTTGCACCGTAGGTCGGCACGTCCTTCGGGTTCGGGATCCGCTCCACGCGGTTTGCCCCGCAGAACACGCGCTTGGTCATCGCATTCGCACCGTGCGCAAGGATCGAGGTCGTTTCCTCCATCATGTCGATGTTATAAATGCAGAGCTTGCCGTCCGCCGCATAGCCGACGTTTTCGAGATTGCCGTTCTGGTATTTCTGACGATACATATAATACGGCCAGAGTCCGATCTCCTTCGCCGCCGAAAGCCCCATGTCGATCATGGTCTCAACGTCCTCCCGCGAAGGCAGCGGATACCGGTCGAGCTGATCCTTCAGCCGGCTTGAACGCTTGATCGCGAGCGTGTGTACGGTAAGATTGTCGGGTCGCAGTGTCTGAATCTCGGAGAGCGTTCGTTCCATATCCTCAACGCTCTCGCCCGGAAGCCCCGCGATCAGATCCATATTGATCGACGAAAAGCCCATGCTCCTTGCAAGCGCAAAGCTTTCTTTGATCTGCTGTGCGGTATGCAGCCGTCCGATCCGCTGCAGCGTTTCGTCCGACATCGTTTGCGGATTGATCGAAATACGGTCGACGCCGTGCCGTCGCAAAACGTCCAGCTTCTCTCTTGTGATTGTGTCCGGTCTGCCGGCTTCCACGGTGCATTCCGTGCCGTACGTCCCGTACGCCGCTTCATAGCGATCCAGCAGCGCGTCAAGCTGCTCCGCCGAAAGCACCGTCGGCGTACCGCCGCCGATATACAGCGCGCGCACCGAATAACCGCCGTCGCGTGCGAGCCGCGCTCCGTTCTCGATGTCCCGGTACAGCAGCGGCAAGTACTCGTCCAGCGCATTCCGTTTTGCAAGCTCCGCGCCGAACGAACAGTACAGGCAGCGCGTTTTGCAGTACGGAATGCCGATGTATACGTCCAGATCGTTCGGCTTCACCGAAGCGATCACCGGCTTCTGCACGGCGTTGATCGTCGCCGCAAGCCGCAGCTTATCGATGCGCACCGAGAACACGTCCCGAAACTCGCGCACCGCTTCCTCGTCTCCTACGCGCTCGCAGAGTTCCCGCAAAAGCTTGGTCGGACGGATTCCCGTCAGACTGCCCCAAGGCATCTCCGTGGGCTTCACGCGCTGCATCAGTGCGAATGCGGCACGCTTCAGCGCACGCTTTTCCTGCCGTTTCCGATCCAACGGATCGGTTTCATCAAAGGTGTATGCGATTGTGATCGGTTCACCGTCCGGCAATACGCGCGCAGTCGCCGTGCGCTGTTCCGGTGAAAGGGTCACCGAAAGAGAAAGCTCCGTGTCCGGATCCTCCGTGTCCGTGATCGGCACGAGTCCCAGAAACATGCGGATCTCCTCTGCGATATCGTTCGCGTATTGCGGTGCATCGGTCTTCAGATAAACCACGGTTCTTCCTCGCTGTAAATCGGATTGCAGCTGCGTTCATGCGCAACGGTCGTCACTTCATCGTGTCCGGGATAAAGCACGTAATCCTCCGGCAGTCGAAGCAGCACATCTGTAATCGAATGTCTCAGCGCACGGAAATCGCCGGTCGGCAGATCGGTGCGCCCATAGCTTTCACGGAACAGTGTATCGCCGCAGAACGCACATCGCTGCTCATCGCACACGAATGTGATCCCGCCGACGGTATGCCCCGGCGTTGCAAGTACGCGAAACGGAAGTCCTGCTGCCTCGAACGTGTCGCCGTCCGACAGCTTGACGTCCGCCTCGACCGGTGTGATCGGGATGCGCTGCATCAACGATAAGCTTTGCAGATTGCTCTTGAGTCCCACGGCGTCCGCTTCGGAAATATAGATCGTCGCGTTCGTTTCGGCTTTCAGCTTTGCCACGCCGAGGATATGATCGAAATGCCGGTGTGTGATGAGAATATCGGAAAGCGTCCAGTCGTGCTCCTTCAGAACGGAGAGCGCGAGGTCGGCATCCGACGGGTCGATCACGGCGACCGTCTTGCCGCCGTCCCGTCCGACGAACATCATGTTCGCCATGACCGGGCCGCAGGGATAGATCGATAACTGCATATCAAAATCCTTTCCTGGAATCGAGCAGGATCGTAAACGGTCCGTCGTTTTGGATCGAGACCTTCATGTCCGCGCCGAACCGTCCGGTTGCAACCGGAACGGTCTTTTTGAGCGTTTCGATGCAGGATTCATACAGCGGGATCGCCGTTTCCGGGCGCGCCGCGTCGAAATAGCTCGGTCTCCTGCCCTTTCTTGCATCGCCCATGAGTGTAAACTGCGAGATCAGAAGGATCGCGCCTCCGACGTCGACGACCGACTTGTTCGGAACACCGTTTTCGTCGTCGAAAATGCGGAGACCGATCAGCTTATCCGAAATATAATCCGCATCCGCCTGCGTATCGCCTGTCGACACACCGAGCAGCACGCAAAGTCCGTTTCGGATCGCGCCGATCGTTTCGCCGTCGACCGTGACCGACGCCTCGGTCACGCGCTGTACCACTGCCCGCATACTTCCTCCTATACGCGAAATACGTCCACGACCTGTTTGAGTTTTTTCAGGTTCGAGACGATCACATTCAACTGTTCCGCATTCGAGACCGTGCAGGTGATCTCCATCGCCGCATATCCGTCCTCGGTCGAGCGGCTCTTCAGATCGGTCATGTTGACGTTCAGACCGAGCAGCACCTTGCTGACCTCCATGAGCGAGCCCGGTTTGTCCTCGATGAACACGCGGATCGTTGCGGAGAAGCTTGTCCGTTCGTCGATCGCCCACTCGACCTCGATCATCCGTTCGGGATCCTGCATCAGATTCTCCGCGTTTTTGCAGTCCGCACGATGTACCGATACGCCGCGTCCCCGCGTAACGTACCCAATGATCGGATCGCCCGGCAACGGGTTGCAGCAGTTCCCGAAAAACACCGCCATGCCCGGATCGCCGTGTACGATGATCCCCTTTGGATTCGCCTTATGCAGCGGTTTCTTCGGCGCCTCGCTCTCGCCGTCTTCGAGCTTTTTCTGCAGCGCATCGAGCCGTTCTTCCTTGCGATGCAGATCGATCAGCTTGTGCAGGACCTGTCCCGCCGATATGCCGCCGAAACCGATCGAAGAATACAGATCGTCGAGCGATGCGAAGTTGTGTCGCTTGAGCACCTCATTGCAGTACTCCGGCTTCATCAGGATCGCCAGGCTCTGGGCGTGGCGCTTCGCCGCTTCCTCCAGCATTTCGCGGCCGCGCTGGATGTTTTCCTCGCGGTTTTCATGCTTGAACCACTGACGGATCTTGTTCTTTGCCGACTGTGTCTTGACGATCGACAGCCAGTCGCGGCTCGGTCCCGTCTGCGCATTCGACGTGATGATTTCCACGACGTCGTTGGTCTTAAGCTTATAATCCAGCCGCACCACGTTGCCGTTGACGCGCGCGTGCTGGCAATGATGCCCGATGTTCGTATGGATGCGATACGCGAAATCCAGCGGCGTTGAGCCGACCGGCAGATCGATGATCTCGCCCCTCGGCGTCAGCACGAAAACGTATTCTCCGAGGAAGTCCTTTAAGATATTGTCGACGAATTCCTTGCTGTCCTCCGCCGTCTCGTCCGCCTCCAGCACCTGCTTCAGCCACGAGGTCTTGCGGTCGAGTTCCGTCATCGCCTGACGGCCTTCCTTGTACATCCAGTGCGCGGCGATGCCGTATTCCGCGGTCGCGTGCATCTCTTTCGTGCGGATCTGGATCTCGAACGGAATGCCGTTCTCGTTCATGACCGTCGTATGCAGCGAGCGGTACAGGTTCGGCTTGGGCATCGCGATATAGTCCTTGAACCGTCCCGGCA
>ONMC01000121.1 GCA_900318745.1 uncultured Eubacteriales bacterium | reverse complement strand
GAAATGAAGAGCTTGATCCTGATCATGATCGGCGGCGCGCTGATCAACAACGTGGTTCTGAACCAGTTCCTCGGCATTTGCTCGTTCCTCGGCGTATCCAAGCAAATGAAAGCGTCCGCTTCTCTGGGCGGCGCGGTCATCTTCGTTATGACGATCGCATCCGCGGTTGCCAACCTGCTCTATGACAACATTCTGAAGCCCTTCGGGCTCGACTTCATGAAGACGATCGTCTTCATCCTCGTCATCGCAGCGCTCGTGCAGATCGTGGAAATGTTTCTCAAAAAGAAGTCTCCCGCGATCTATCAGTCGCTCGGCATCTATCTGCCGCTGATCACGACCAACTGCGCGGTGCTCGGCATCGCGCTGACGAACGTGCAGAACGAGTACAACTTCATCGAGAGCGTGCTCGCGGGCTTCGGCACCGCAGTGGGCTTTACGCTCGCGATCATTCTGCTTGCCGGTATCCGCTCGCGCATCCGTGAAGAGGACCTCCCCCGTCCCGTGCGCGGCGCACCGATCGTACTGATCTCCGCAGCGCTCATGTCGATTGCGTTCATGGGCTTCTCGGGGCTGTCGTTCTGACGGGAGGTGCGAAATGAATACCATTCTGATTACCACCATCGTCATCACCGTGATCGGCATCATCGTCGGCATCGGACTCGTCTTTACGGGCAAGAAGTTCTTCGTACCCGTCGATGAGCGCGAAGCCGCCGTGCGCGAATGTCTGCCGGGCAACAACTGCGGCGCCTGCGGTTACGCGGGCTGCGACGCCATGGCGGCGGCGATCGTTTCCGGCGAAGCGCCGGTCAACGGCTGTCCCGTCGGCGGCGCGCCGGTTGCCGCAAAGATCGGCGGCATCATGGGAACCGATGCGGAAGCGCTCGAACGCAAGGTCGCGTTCGTCCGCTGCAAGGGCACCTGCACCGCATGCGGACAGCAGGGCAACTACATCGGCGTCTACGACTGCCGCTCCGCAGCGCTTGCCGGATTGAACCTGAAGGACTGCGACTACGGCTGCATGGGACTCGGCTCCTGCGCGGCGGTCTGTCCGCAGAACGCGATCAAGATGATCGACGGCGTTGCGGTCGTAAATCCGAATCTGTGCGTCGCCTGCGGTCTGTGCGTCAAAACGTGTCCGAAAGGGCTCATCGAGCTCGTGCCGGAAAGCAAGCACGTCGCGGTGCAGTGCCAAAATCGCGACAAGGGACCGCAGGTCAAGAAGGTCTGCTCCGCGGGCTGCATCGGCTGCTCGCTGTGCACGCGGCAGTGCCAGTTCGACGCGATCCATATGGACGGCAACCTTGCAAAGGTCACCTATGAAAACTGCACGCAGTGCGGCAAGTGCGCCGAAAAGTGTCCCGCCCATGTCATTACGCCGACCTGCCCGGTCACACCGAAAGCGGAAGCGGTCGAAGCAACGGAGGCATAAGCTATGGAAAAACGAAATCAAGCTGCAAAACTGATCATCGGAACGGTGATCGTGATCATCGCGGTCCTGTTCGTCGCGGGCGTCGTCAGCGGTCATGCGCTGACGTACAAGGCGGCTCCGCTCTCGCGCGAAGACATCCGCTATCAGAAAGTCGACGCGCCCGAGGCATCCGGCTATGACGGCACGATCCGGGCGGACGATTGGAAAGCGCTGTATCCGGATATCGTCGTTTCGATGGGCAGCAACGAAGGCAACAGTGACGTTGTGGATTATCTGAAGCTCGATCCGTACCTCGTGGAGATCTATGAGGGTTACGGTTTTGCGAAGGATTACGGCAGCGCGCGCGGACATTCGTACACGCTGACGGACGTCAATAAAACCGAGCGTCCGCACGCCGCGGCGAACTGTCTGACCTGCAAGACCCCGAATTTCACCAAGAAGGTGCAGGACGAAGGCAAGGGCGTTTACTCGATGCCGTTCGACGATGTTTACGCAGAGATCACCGAAAACGGCGGTGAGACCGTCAGCTGCTACACCTGCCACGGAAACAACGCAGGCAATGCATCCTCGCCGAAGGAAAATCTCGTCGTCACGCACGGATACATCGCCGAAGCGCTCAAAGAAAACATCGATACGATCGATCCGGGCATTCTCGCATGCGGACAGTGCCACATCGAGTACTACTTCAATCCCGAGGATAAGGCGACCACGATGCCGCATTCCTCGATCGAAACGATGACGCCGGAAGCGACCTACGATTACTACACGTCGATCGGTTTCTCGGATTGGCTGCAGGAGAGCACGGGCGCAAAGATGCTGAAGGTTCAGCATCCCGAAATGGAAACCGTGCTGCTCGGCAAGCACGCCGGTCTTCTGAACTGTGCGGACTGCCATATGCCGATCGTGGAGAATGCCAAGACGCAGAATGTCTATCACAGCCACATGCTCGTCAGCCCGCTGGAAGACAAGACGCTGCTTGAAACGTGCCTGCAGTGCCATACGAACATGAAGAACACCGACGAAATGGTCACGTTCGTCCGCAACATCCAGGCGCGCATCACCGAAGAGGAGACCCGCGTCGGCAACCTGCTGATGGCGTTTAAGAAAGCGCTTGTCGAAGCAAATCAGAGCAGCTCCTACAGTGAAGAACAGCTCAACGAGATCCGCGAGCTCTACAGAAAAGCGCAATGGTTCTTCGACTACTGCTACGTCGAGAACTCCGAAGGCGCGCACAACTCCGATCTGTCGATGCGCTGTCTCTCCACGGCAAGCGATCTGATCGCGCAGGGCATGGCGCTGCTGACCGACGCGCAATAATTCCCCCTATGTCATCATGCGGCAAGGGATTGCCATCCGGCGTTCCCCTGCCGCATCTTTCAAATCCATGGAAATCATTCGAAAAATCTTCAGGTTTCTGACGTCGATGAAGTTTGCGATCATCCTGCTGATCCTCGTTGCGATCGCCTGCATGGTCGGCAGCTTCGTTCCGCAGGGCGAAATGTTCGACACGTACCGTGACGCGTATTCCGAGCGCACCGCGGCGTTCCTGCTCGCCTTCCATCTCGACGACGTCTTCCACAGCTGGTGGTTCATCGCGCTGACCGCGCTGCTCTGTCTGTGCCTGCTGTTCTGCAATATCACGCGCATCAAAGCGCTGATCTCGCAGACCAAAAACGCCGGCGATCCCGCGCTTGCACTTCGCGAAGCGCCGCAGGCGTCCGCCGGACACGTCGCCGATCCCAGGGCGGTGATGAAGCGGCTTCGCTTTTATCGCCCGATCGAAACGCAGATCGACGGAAAGGACGTGCTGTTCGGCAGCCGCAACCACATTGGATTCTGGGGCGCGTGGGTCTGCCACATCGGCATCGTGCTGATCGTTCTCGGCTACGCATTCGGACAGATGACGCTCTATTCCTCCTATCTGTACGGCACGCCGGGACAGACCAAGCCGATCGAGGGCACGCCCTATACGCTGACGATCGACGCGTTCCGAACCGAACACAGCGAATCCGGTTTTGTCGAGCAGTATGTTGCGGAACTGACTGTCACCGATCCGGCGACTCAGCAAACGCAGAGCGGCGTCGCGAGCGTCAACCATCCCGCCGTGCTCAACGGTCTGAAATTCTATCAGACCGCTGCCGGCGTTGCGGCGCGCGTGACGATCTCGGAGGACGGCAAACCGATCGACAGCACCGATCTGTGTGTCGGTGAAGAGATGACGATCGACTTCCTGCCGGGATTTTCCATGTATCTCTACGGCTACGACGAGGATCATCTCGGCGAGCCCGCCTATCATGTGCTGTTCTTCTATCAGGGACAGCATATGGATACCGGCGCCAATTACTTCGCGCCGGGCAGCACGATCGAGCTGTCGCCCTATTCGATCACGCTTTCCGAGCCGATCGAATACACGCAGCTGCGCGTCAAGAAGGACTCGTTTGCGTGGCTTGCGGGCGTCGGCGCGTTTTTGACAACGCTCGGGCTGTTCGCCGCGCTGTACCTCGTGCCGGAGACCGTTTGGGCTGTGCGCGAAGAGGACGGCACATGGACCGTGAACGGCAGAAGCCGGAAGCTCGCACCGCTCTTTGCGGAACAGTTTGACCGTGCCGTACGCGGAAAGGAGGCGAAGCACTGATGCGCATCGAAAGCATTCTGTTTCTGATCACGCTTGCGCTGTATGCGCTCGTCATGATCCTCAGTTTTCTGTACGCTGCCGTAAAGAAACCGACGCTGTTCAGAATTGCCTTCCGCGTTCAGATCGCCGCGCTCGTCGTGCATACGGCGGCAATCGTGCTGCGCGGCGTGCTGATGGGGCGGCTGCCGATGGCGAATCAGTATGAGTTTTCCACCGCGTTCGCCTGGGCGCTGTGCCTTGTCAGTCTGATCTTCATTCACAAATTCCGTTTTCCGGTGCTCGGCGCGTTCGCGTCGCCGATCACGCTGCTCCTTGCACTGTATGCTGGACTGCAAAAGCTTAACGAGCTGAAGGTCATCGAGGCGAACGGCGTCGACAGCATCCGCAATCTGATGCCCGCGCTGCGTTCGAGCTGGCTCGGCATTCATGTTTCCACGGTCATTATCGCATATGGCGCGTTCGGCGTGTCGTTCGTGCTGTCGATCATCTTCCTGCTGCGCGACCGCATGAAGGAAAAC
>ONMC01000161.1 GCA_900318745.1 uncultured Eubacteriales bacterium | reverse complement strand
TCTCCTCCTCCAGCGCGCGGTTGGTGACCTCTTCCATCAGAAATTCGGTCGGGTCGTCCGCGTCGAGATAGCCGAGCACGAAGGAGTCGAACTCATCCTCGGGGCGCAGCGCGGGGAACCCGCACGAGCGCAGCACGGCGTTCAGACGGTTCTCATGGATCGCGTTCTCCGGGGACAGCTCGCAATCGCTTCCGAAGAACAGCAGAAAACAGATCAGCGTGGTTCGGTCGAGATCCAACTCGCCCTTGATATACTTGCGGATCGCGTTCTCGCCCGAACGGTTGCGCTGATAGCCGCGGTCCGCTCCGTCGAGCGCGTAGGCGCGGTCGAGCTCGCGCTCGCGCGCTTCGGCTTCCTCCTGCTTTTTCTGCAGGATCTGCCCGTCGCTGAGCGCTCCGAACGATTTCGGATCGCTTTTGCGCAGCGAAGCCGCAAGGCGTTTGCGGTCCTTTTCGGGAAGCGCCGTCAGCGCGCCGCAGTATTCGATCAGCACGTCCATCCAGTCGGAGGAAACGTATTCGAAATAATGATAATTGAATGCGTCGAACACGCCGCCGCACGAAATATCGGTCTGCATCAGAAAGGCGCGGATCTCGTCGGGCGTCATCTTTTTGCGCTTTAAGGTCTGCACGCCCTTGAACATCGCAAGCTGCGCGTACGCCTCCTCGGAGGGCGCGCCGCTTCGCAGGGCGGAGAGGAAGGATTCGATCTTGGTCACGAGATCAAAATACAGATATTTGCAGAAATAGTACCGCGTTTTTTCGCGGACCGGGCTGAACGCGCGGATGTTCTCTTCGAGAAACGCTTCGAACGTTTCGCTGCCGGAAGCCGCCTCCAGAAGCCGCCGCTGCATGCGCTGCGTGACCTTGCCGGTCTCCAGTTCGAGACTCGTTTCGTCCGAATTGGCGGCGAGATAATCGGTCAGGTCCTGCATGCTGACGGTGCGGTTCAAAAAGAACCGGTCGGCGGGCGTGCGCGATTCGAGCAGCGCTTCGCATTTTGCCGAAAGCTGCCGCCATTGCTGATACGACATCCCGTTGTGAAACGCGTAGATCAGCGACGCTTCCCGCATCGAACGCGCGTAGAGCTGCGCACAGCCCGCGCCGAGCAGCTTTTCGTTCAGCTCCGTCAGCGAGTAATGTTTGACGAAACCGAGCGCGATGATCCGATAGCGCAGCGGCGCATAGTCCCACCTCCCTTTACGGTCAGTATACCATGAAACCGGCTGCTTGTAAATCGCATCGCGAAAACAAACCTGCAATTCCGGTGTGTTATGCTGTATCCGGGGGAGGATCGAAAAAAACGCAGTGCGAAAAAAGCGAACCGTCCGAAGACGGTTCGCCGTTCTGTTTTCGGTGCGATCAGATCTCGACGCTGCCGGACGTGATGTAGCGGCCGGACTTGCGGTCAAACAGCATGATCGAGCTGCCTGCGAAGCGGATGTGCGTCGCGCTGCCGATCTGATAGAGCGTGTCGCCGAACACGACGCCGGTGAGCAGGAATTCGCCGGTGCGGATCTTCAGCGTGGATTCCATGCCGGTGGGCATTGCGCCGTAGATCTCGCCTTCGATGCCGTCGTCGGCAAGGCGGATGAATTCGGGGCGTACGCCGAGCACGAAGTCGCCGTCCGTGATGACCGGCGCGTCCTCGATCGAGGTGTCGACTTCCTCGACGCGTGCGATGTTATAGCGGAACACTTCGTCCTTGTTGCCCTTTTCGACATAGCCCTTCTGCTTTGCAAGCTCGGCTCTGCGCGCCTTTTCGGCTTCGATCGACGCGTCGCGGTCTGCATTCCACTGCGCCATCGAGATCGGCTCGTTCGGGCGGAACGTGACGCGATTGTCGCCGAGCAGCTTCAGCGCGATGCTGCCGTCCGCGTTCTGCTCGCCGTGCGTCTCGATGAAGTTGATCGAGGGATTGCCGACGAAGTCCGCAACGAACAGGTTGTTCGGACGGTTGTAGACGGTCAGCGGCGCGTCGTACTGCTGCAGCACGCCGTTGTTGATCAGGCAGATCGAGGTCGCGAGCGTCATTGCCTCCATCTGGTCGTGCGTGACGTAAACGAAGGTGCTGCCCGTTTCCACGTGCAGACGCTGCAGCTCATAGCGCATCTCAAGACGCAGCTTTGCGTCGAGGTTCGAAAGCGGTTCGTCCATGAACAGCACGCTGGGTTCCGGCGCGAGCGTTCTTGCAATCGCAACACGCTGCTGCTGACCGCCGGACAGTTCCGCAGGGTAGCGGTCCATGAACATGCCGATCTTGACGATGACGACCGGCTTGCCGTCGCGGATCACGCGGTATTCGGCGTCGAGCGTTTCGCCCTTTGCCTTGTGCGCGGCGATCGCATTGGCGTGCTTCGTGTTGAGCTCGTTTACGATCGCGGCCGCCTTCGACGTGTCGGACTGCAGGTTATAGCCGAACAGCGTCTTTGCCGTCATCATGGAGATCGAGTATGCGTCGATCAGCTTGATGTACGCCTTCTTTTTGTCGACCGTGCCGTTCTTGTCGCGGCAGTCGTTGATGATGTCGGCAACGCCCTTCGGATCCTTCAGGCTCTCGGCAAGGCGCGCACAGTTCTTCGCGTCGTAATCGACGGTTTCCTTCGGTTCGTTGATGTTTTTGAGACCGAACGCGATGTTGTCGTATACGGTCATGTTGGGCCACAGCGCATAGTTCTGGAACAGGAAGCCGACCTTGCGCTTGTTGGCGGGGATGTTGATGCCCGCCGCGCTGTCGAACACGACCTTGTCGCCGATGGTGATGCGGCCTTCGGTGGGCGTTTCGAGACCCGCGATCATGCGGAGCGTCGTCGTTTTGCCGCAGCCGGACGGACCGAGCAGCGTGACGAACGCGTTATCCTCGATAACGAGATTCAGATTTTCGACCGCGTAGAATTTCTTCCAACGCTTCGTGATGTTTTCCAATACGATTTTCGGCATAATTAACCTCCGATGCCTTCATCTAAGCTTGCGCCCGTGATTTTGTTGACGACTGTGTTGAAGATCAGGATCGTGACGATCAGGATCAGGTTGATACCGCTCGAGAACGCGTACAGACCCATTTCATCGAAATAGTCCAGCGTCGTGGAGAGGATGTAGCCCTGCGTGCACAGCAGCATGAACAGGGACAGCTCTCTGAGGCACGTCATGAACGGAAGCATGAATCCGCTGATGATCGAGGATTTCTGGATCGGTACGATGATGCGGAACATGCGCTTGAACCACGGAATGTCCTGAATGATCGCCGCCTCCTCGATCTCACCCGAAAGCTGCAGCATGGAGTTCAGCGACGCGCGGCTCGCAAACGGACGCGACGCCGACCGCGATGGAAGGCATGAGGTACGGCAAAAACGCGATGTTGTTGACGTAGTTCGCCCACTTGTTGCGGCGGTTCTTCGATACGGCATAGCCGATCAGCGTGCCGATCGTGCCGGCCGTCAGCGCGCAGGCAACGGAGACGAGAAGCGTTCCGCCGTAGGCGTGCCAGATCGTCTTGTTGTAGAGCATGCCCTGCTGACCGTACATGCCGTTCTCGGTGACATTCTCGGCGGTGATCCACCACTTGGTCGTGAGGTTCGCAACGTTTCCGGTATACAGGAAGCTGTAATCGCCGGGATTCGGCAGGAACGTTTCGAACGCGAACGAGATGATGGGGTAGATGCTCGTGAAGAACGTGATGACGATGAAGATCGCGCCGATCACGTACTTGCCGGCGTTGCCGAGGTTGAAGCGCGAGATCTGCCCGGACTTGCCCGTAACGGTCGTGTAGCTCTTGCGGCTCTTCAGGGTGAGCTGGTTCGCGAGAAGAATCGCGACGCCGAAGATCATCATGATGATCGCAAGGATGCTCGCCTCGCCGGTGCGGGAGCTGTTCAGCGAGATATACTTCGTGGACAGCGTCTCAAAGTTCAGGTAGTGCGGAACGGGGTAGCTGCCCATCGCGCTGCCGAACACCAGCAGGATCGTGGAAAGGATCGCCGGCTTGATCATCGGAAGCGTGATGCGGAACATCGTTTTCCAGCGCGGCGTGTCGAGGATCGTCGCCGCTTCCTCCAGGTTTGCGTCCATGTTGCGGAAGATGCCGCCGATCAGAATGTACGCAAACGGCGCGTAGTGCAGACCCAGTACCATCGCCGACGGGAACAGTCCCTGACACCACCATGCGGGCATCGTGATATGAAAGACCGAAGCCAGAAGACCGTCCGCGCTGTGCGTGACGGCGTTCGAGTAAAACAGGTTCTTCCACACGACCGCAAGCGTCCACTGCGGCATGATGTACGGGAAAATGAAGATGGAGCTTAGGTATTTACGGAACTTTAAGTTGGTTCTGGTAATCAAAAACGCAAATACGCCGCCGAAGACGATCGATACCACGCAGGAGATCGTGGACAGCAGCAGCGTGTTGAGCAGCGGCGTCCACAGGTTCGCCTTCGAGGTTCTCGATGTGAACAGATCGATGTAGTTGGCGAGCGTGTATCCTTCCGAGCGGCCGGACAGATTGGCGTCGATCGTGCCGGGATGGATCGTGATCGTGTCCTTTGCAATCGCGACGATCGGCGCGACGGTCGTGACGGTCAGAACGATGCCCAGCACGAGAAGGATGATGTTTTGCGGTTTTGAGAAAAATGTTTTCAGCTTGTTGAGCCGAATGCGGCGCTTCATGGCGCGTGTGGGTGCGGCTGTCTGCACGTTTTTCTCCCCCCTATTCCATCGGAGGCGCCCTAATCCCTTAAGGCGCCTCCGGTGATTTCAGTCGTATCGGTAATTATTCGGGCTTATACTTCGTCAGCATTTCGATCCAGGAACCGACGGTGAACGCAACGGATGCGCAGTATGCCGGATCTTCGATGACGAGCTGGCCGTCATTGACCCACCAGTCATAGCCGCGGTCGTTCTTGCAGTCGAATTCGACTTCGCCTGCTTCGTTCATGCCGCCCTTGCTGTGACCGTACTTTTCCTCGGTGCCCGCCGCAACGGTCGGGTTGGAGGAGTAGCCGCCCATATCCTTGCCCCATGCGGAGAAGCCGTCAACGGTGCAGGTGATGTAAGCGATGAACGCGCACGCAGTCCACGGGAGCGGGCTGTTGTCCGGCACGAACATGTAGTGGCAGTAGCCGTAGCCGCCGATGCCCTCGAAGCCGTCCTGATACGCCGCGACCTTGATGTTGTTCTTGGAAACGGTGTCGGATTCTTCGACGGAACGGAGCTTGGAGTAAACGAGCAGACCGAACTGATCGGTTGCGGAAGAGGAGACCAGCGTGTTGCAGATCGGGCCGTCGTCTTCGACTGCCATGTAGCTCTCTACCCACAGCTTGATCCATGCGAGCGCGTATGCGCCGTTCTCACCGAGACCGAGGTCCTTCGCATCCGCCTCGAGGGACTCGATGACGGGCTTGAAGTATGCCTGCTTGTCCGCATCCAGCTTATCGAACGCTTCCTTCAGATAACCGGCGTACTTCTCCTGCGTGAGCATGTAGAGGAAGTTCTTGCCGACGATCTCGGAGTCGATGTCCATGAACAGACCGTGTTCACCTTCTGCGACGAAGTCCCAGCAGTTGGTGAAGGTCTTTTCACCGGTGCAGTTGTACTCGAAGACCTTGTTCAGGGTCTGCAGCGGCAGATAGCCCTTGTAGTCTTCGGCCTTGACGCCGTTTGCATTCGCCCAGTCGAGCGGAATGAACGTGTCGAGGATGCCGGGCTGGACCATCTTGCTTTCGATCTGGTTGCCGTCCTGGATCAGGGTGACCGCGAAGGTGCCCTTATCCTTCAGGGAGTCGGCGGTCAGCTGATCGAAGATCTTGTTGTTCTTCGGCTGCTGCCATTCGAATTCCATGGTGTAGTTCGGATCGATCGTCTGCAGATACTCGATGAACAGCGGCAGAGCGGACTTACCGCGGCTGGAGTTGCCCACGCCGTAGAAGGTCGCGCCGTTGGACTCTTCGATCGCCTTTTTGGCGAGCTCTTCGAGCGTCATGCCCTGTGCTTCCTTAATGACCTGCTTGACAGCGGAGTCTTTGACATCGGTATTCGCCGGGGTTGCGGTACCGCAGGCGACGAGACCGAGGACCATCACGACTGTCAGCATCATTGCGACAAACTTTTTCATGATTTCCCTCCTGAAAAATATGGTTGCGGAACATAACATTCCGACGCACCCCATTATAACACCGGTACGTCGGAATTGCAAATGTATTCTTTTTTTGCCGCAGTGACCGGCGGATTGCGCATTACTTGAAGCGGTAGCCGCTGACGAACGTAACCTTTGCGTGACCCGTCGAAGTGCCCTTTGCGTTGTAGTAGTTCTCCAT
>ONMC01000123.1 GCA_900318745.1 uncultured Eubacteriales bacterium | reverse complement strand
GAACACCGTGTATTTGCCGATTGACGCAAAGTTCCCGGGTGAAACATTCGCCGCTCTGCAGGATGCATATGAACAAGGAGATCCGAACGCGATCGCACAGGCTGCCAAGATGCTTGAAATCCGTCTGAAGGCCGAAGCAAAGGATATTCGTGATAAGTACATCGATCCGCCGCACACCACAGATTTCGGCATTCTGTTTCTTCCGTTCGAAGGGCTGTACGCCGAAGCGGTCAACCGCGGTCTGATCGAAGAGCTGCAGCGCACATATCGCATCAATGTGACCGGACCTTCGACGATGGCTGCGTTTCTGAACAGCCTGCAGATGGGATTCCGAACGCTTGCGATACAGAAGCGTTCGAGTGAAGTGTGGCAGATCCTCGGCGCGGTCAAAACCGAGTTCGAGAAATTCGGCGACATCCTCGACCGTTCGCAGCAGAAGCTTCGTCAGGTCAACGACGAACTCGATACGCTGATCGGAACCCGTACCCGCGCGATCAATCGCAAACTCAAAGACGTGGAACGGCTCGACGCGCCGGAAGCGGAAAAGCTGCTGGATTCCTGATCGCAGCGCAACAACAGGTTGCTTGTGTGCCGCTCGGATTTACATTACAATAGCATCAGAAACTATACGGGGGTGTCTCGATGGAAACAAAGGATGTCATTTATTCGCTTCGAACCCGGAACGGGTTTTCGCAGGACGAGCTTGCCGAAAAGGTCTTTGTGACGCGGCAGGCGGTGTCACGTTGGGAAAACGGCGAAACGGTGCCGAACACCGAAACGCTGAAGATGCTCTCGATGCTGTTTGACGTCTCGATCAATACGCTGCTCGGCTCTCCGCGTCAGCTTTTCTGTCAATGCTGCGGGATGCCGCTTGAGGACACGATCATCGGCAAGGATGCGGACGGAGCGCCGAACGAGTCCTACTGCAAATGGTGTTATGCCGACGGAACGTACACCTACAGCAATATGGACGATCTGATCGAAGTCTGTGTTCCGCACATGGTAAAAGAAGGATTCTCGGAGGAACAGGCAAGAAGTTACATGAAGCAAACGCTTCCGCATCTGGATTACTGGAAGCGATACGAGGAGCTTTCCGACAACGGGCAGTTTGAAGCGTTCAAGAAAAAGCTGATCGCCGAAATCAACGACCTGCAGGTCGAAGGCATGCCGAAGCTTACAAGGCTCAACGCGCTGGTCGGAAGCTATGTGAACCTTGCCTATCCGCTGCCCTCAGGCGCGAGCGTAAAGTTTCTGAACGATCAGACGACCTATCTCGGCAACCAGCTCGAATCCGAATTCGGCGGCGAACGCTGCTTCGGCGTGCTCGCGAACATGGACTTTATTCTGATCTGCACCTATGAGAAGGACGGCGCAAATCCGGAGCTCGTTCTGTACAAAAAGAGATAACCAACAACAAAAACCGGCACGGCGTATCCGTCGTGTCGGTTTTGTTTTTGGCGTTATGCCTGCAGCTTTTGAATTGCGCGGATGACCTCGTCGCGTTCCTCGCCGGAGATAATTCCCCAATCCTCTTTCATCAGGCGAAGCTCCTCATTGTATGCAGCGATCGCGCTTTCCCTGTCGCCGAGGATCTCATAGATATGTGCGATGCTTCTGGCGCTGTCGGTAAACTTCGGGGACGGCTGTGTTTCCTGTCCCTTTCTGTACCATTCGATCGCGCAGTCGTATTTCTGCCGCTGGGTGTAGATATCGCCGAGCGTCATCGCGCAGCACCATTCCTGCCTTTCCGCCATGGATTCGAGTACTTTGAGCTGCGCTTCGGCTTCGTCTTTCTCTCCTGCAGCCTCGGCGATCAGATAGCGATACATCGGTACGCGGAATGTTTCGTCGATCGCCGTAAGCTTCTTGAGCCATTCCCTTGCCTCTTTGAGTCTGCGGTCCGCGATCAAATTGTCAAGGAGCCACATAAGCGCGGCGCGGTTTTTCGGATTCTTTTTGCAATAGTCGCCGTACCACTCGATCAGGGCATGGTGATTGCGGATATCCCAGTCGGGGATGTAACTTCCCCATGCGTTCGCAAGCTCGCTCAAAGCGTCACTGTCGCCTTTCATCTGTTCGACTGCGATCTTGCCGTGTTCGATTGCCAGAAGCCGGTACTGTTCCGCCTGATTGTTGTAGAGCTTTGCAAGCAGAAGCTCGGCCTGTCCCTTATATGCAGGGTTCTCCATAAAGGCGTTGAGTTGTTTTTCGATCTGCCGTTCCTCTGCCTCATCGAACATACTGCGGTCATAGATGCGGTTCTCGATGCGTTCCATCTGCTGTTCCGGCGCCATCGCGAAGAGCTGGTCGATGCTGACGCCGAAGAAGATCGCGATCTCCGGCAGTAGCTGCACGTCCGGCACGCTCGTGCCGCATTCCCATTTGCTGACGGTCTGCGCGGTCACATTGAATTCCGCGGCCAGCGCTTCCTGTGTGAGTCCTCTTTCATTTCTCAGACGACGAATTTCTTTCCCCATTTCCATTCGTTTGTCCTCCTGCTTTTGATGGTTTCATCATAACAGGTTTAAAGCAGAAATGCCATCGACTGCTGCGCGATGCAACTCGCGCGTCAGTTGTATGCCGGCATCAGTTTATCTTCGCATACTTCACAAACCAGTTTGTGATCTCGGTGAGGCGGCGGATGCGGTGTTTGGGCTTGCCGGAACGGGACAGCTCGTGATTCTCGCCGTGGAACATGCAAAGCCGCGCGGGAACGCCGCGGTCGACCAAGGCCGCGTACATCTGCAGGCACTGATCGAGCGGGCAGCGGTAGTCCTCGTCCGAATGGATGAACAGCGTCGGCGTCTTGACGTTCTTCGCGTATTTGAGCGGAGAGCGATCCCAGAGCTTTTCGTGATCGGTATAGAAATCCGCCTTGTTCTGATCGCCGACGAAATAGTAACCGATGTCGGAAATGCCGTTGAAACTCAGCCAGTTCGAAATCGATCGCTGCGACGCACAGGCACAGAACCGATCGGTATGCCCGATGATCCAGTTTGTCATGAATCCGCCGTAGCTTCCTCCTGTCTCGCATACGCGATTCGCATCGATCGCAGGAAAGCGGCGCAGGACTTCATCAGCAAAGTCCATGAGGTTCTGATAATCCGTTTCTCCGTAGTGTCCCATGATATCGGCAAAGTCGTCTCCCCTGCCGTCGGAACCCTTCGGATTACAGAAGAAGACAAAACAGCCCATGCCTGCCCAAACCTGCATTTCGTGATAGAATACCGTGCCGTAAACGGTCTTCGGACCGCCGTGGATATCAAACACCGCAGGATACTTTTTGTCCGGATCATAGTCCTTCGGCTTCAGCACCCATCCTTCGATCGTATAGCCTTCGCTTTCGACCGATACCGGTTCACACGTTGCGACATACGTATCTTTCAGCACATCGTCGTTGAAATGCGAAAGTTGTTTCAGCTCGCCGGTTACCAGATTCTTTTCATACAGTTCCTGAAGGCGTCCCTCATACAGCGAGACAAACAGCGCTTCGTCTTTGTCCGGATGGATCGTCATGCAGTCGATAGAACCGATTTCCGTTGCAATCGGGGAATTGGTCCCCTTAAGGTCCAAAGCGTACAACTGCGAGCTCTCACGACGCGTCGTGATGTAATAGAGTCGATCTTTGACGCCGATCATTGACTCGCCGCCGCCGTAACGCACATCGCTGCCGACCGAGTTCCAAAGGCTTTCGGTGTTCTCGTACAGCATGGTAAGCGCGCCGGTTTCGCGGTCGACGGTGTAGAAATCGACGTTCTCGTTGAGACCGATATCCCTGCCCTCCGTCGCCGTCAGAATCAGCGTTTCTCCGACCGCCTTGATGCGCTCAACATACAGTCCGTCATGGGTTCGGAGTTTTTTATACCATCCGGTCTTCCCATCCATCTCATAGAGCGACGGATGTGTAAGATCACGTCTTGCGGTATAGCTGTCGCCAAGGAAATAGACAGAATCGCCGATTGTTTCGATCGCGTCGACCGTGAAGAACGGTTCCGTCACGCGCTGTACAGTCAGCTTCTGCGCCGCATCTTCAAAGGTAACATAAAACAGCGCCGTTCGTTTCTTGTTGACGATCCCCTCGCCGTTTGACCAGTACGGCAGTTCGTCAAAGACCTCGTAATCCGCGTCGTCAGCGTATTGTTTTTCGACCTTTTCACGATCCTTGCGGTCCATTCGATAATAGTCCGGTTCGTTTGCATCGATTATTCCGAGCACAGCATACGCACCGTTCGGAAGCTTCTTGATCCACGTCGCCGCAAACGGCAGCGTGAACGCATGCAGCGCTTCGCCGCCGCGCAGATCAAGGCGATAAAAGCTTGTGAAATTCTCATGTTTGTCGGCACGTTTCTTTTCTTCTGCAGAGCGTACCGCCGGAAACAGGATCGCGTGTTCGTTCTCCCAGAAATAGCGGTTCTCCTTGCCGAGATCGGTCAGCTGCCTGAGTTCGCCGTCATAGAGCCAGAGACGGCTCTCGTAGCTGTTTTCCTCCTCGTTGCACTGGGACACGATAAACGCGGCTCTTTTTCCGTCCGGCGCATACCTGA
>ONMC01000127.1 GCA_900318745.1 uncultured Eubacteriales bacterium | reverse complement strand
TACGCTGCTCATCAAGGTCGCGCCGAGCGACTGTTTCAGCGGATATCTCAAAAATATGCCTTACGGTGTCGTGCAGTATGGAGATCCGCAGACTGACGGGACGCGATCCTCCATGGTCTTTTTCGAAAACGACGGGATCACGATCCTATACCAGTTCGGAAAAACGGATATCGCCGCATTGGACACGGAAGCCGCCGAACGCTTCTACGCCATGGTCCACTCGGCAAGATACTTCTACCGTATCTCCCCCGCCGAAAGCGAGGAAAACGACGAAATAGATATTGACGGATAATGCGCTACTTTATGATAACAGCCGCCCGGTCGGACGGCTGTTGTTTTTATCGCAAAAAGTCGATTAAGCGGCGTTCGCGAAAATCTCTGAGGACGGAATCGAGATGATCCATGCCCAAGCGCGTGAGGCGCAGATACGCGGGATCGGAATGATCCCAGAAGCCGAAGCGGTCGTTTTTTTCATATGCTTCGCGGTAGGTCTCGATCACGTCGCAGCCGAAACGGTCGGAAAACGCGCTGCGGTCGACACCTTTTGTTAAGCGAAGTCCCAGCATGACCGATTCAAACATCTGCTCGAATGTATTGATGATGATGCGTTCCGCGCGCGGAAGCTTGCCTTTTTCCAGCTTTTTGAGATAGCCGGGAATGCTTGTATCGTTACTGAATCGCACCCAAAAGCCGTCCTCGATCATCGAGGAATGCGCGGCGACGCCGAGGCCGAGATACGGCTCGTTATGCCAATAGATGAGGTTGTGACGGCATTCGAACCCGGGCTTTGCGAAGTTGGATACCTCATATCGATGATAGCCGAGCGATTCGAGAAGATCCATGCCCGCGTCCTCCATATCGGCGACGGCGTCCGGGTCGGGCAGCGTTACTCGCTCGTTCATGACGTCGTCATAAAGCGGCGTGCCCTCCTCAAGGATCAGCGAATATGCGGAGATATGCGCGGGCTCAAGCGCGGCAATCGCGCGGACGGCGTCGAGATAATCATCCTGCGTCTGCCCCGGCAGTCCGTGCATCAGATCGATGTTGATGTTCGAAAATCCCGCATTTCTTGCCGCCTCAAAGGTTGCGAGAAAATCCTCATAGGTATGTACGCGTCCGATGCGGGCAAGCAGTTCGTTCTGCGTTGCCTGAAGTCCCATCGACAGGCGGTTGAAGCCCGCGTCAAAGAGCTGTTTCAGTCCGCCATACCCGATCGTTTTCGGATTGCACTCGCACGAGATCTCCGCGTCCGGTTCGACGGGAAACGCCTCCCGGATCGCGCCGAGGATCGCGATCAGATCGTCCGCTTGCAGCGCGGTCGGCGTGCCGCCGCCGAAAAAGATGCTTTTGACGCGCTCGCCCGGATACCGGTCCTTTACAAGTGCGATCTCCTTTTGCACGGCAGAACGATACCGCCCTGTGGTTTCATCGATCGGGACCGAACAGAAATCGCAGTAGCGGCATTTTTTGAGACAATATGGAATATGTACGTAAACGCCGATCATCCGTTGATGCGCAGCACGCTCATGAACGCGTCGCTCGGCACCGCAACGGATCCGACCTGACGCATGCGCTTTTTGCCTTCCTTCTGCTTCTCCAAAAGCTTCTTTTTGCGCGTGATGTCGCCGCCGTAGCACTTGGCAAGAACGTCCTTTCGAACCGCTTTGACCGTTTCGCGCGCGATGATCTTGCTTCCGATCGCCGCCTGCACGGGGATCTCGAACTGCTGACGCGGAATGACGTCCTTGAGCTTTTCGGCGACGGCGCGTCCCTTTGCATACGCGCGATCCTTATGCACGATCGTGCTGAGCGCGTCGCACAACTCGCCGTTCAGCAAGAAGTCGAGCCGCACAAGTTCGCTCTTCGCATAGCCGGAAAGTTCGTAATCGAACGACGCATAGCCGCGGGAGCGGGATTTCAAGCTGTCGAAGAAATCGTAGATGATCTCGTTGAGCGGCAGAACATAATGCAGATTGACGCGGTCGGCTTCGATGTACTGCATATCGATGAACTCGCCGCGGTTGTTCTGACACAGCTCCATGATCGAGCCGACGTATTCCGACGGGGTCATGATCGTTGCCTTGACCATCGGCTCCTCCATGTACTCGATCTCCGCCGCGTTCGGCAGGTTTGTCGGGTTGTCGATGACAAGATCCCGTCCGTCGAGCGTATGCACATGATACACGACGGACGGCGCCGTCGTGACGAGGTCGAGATCGAACTCGCGCTCCAACCGTTCTGTGATGATCTCCATGTGTAAGAGTCCGAGGAAGCCACAGCGGAAGCCGTAGCCGAGTGCCGCCGAGGTCTCATGCTCATACGAAAGCGACGCGTCGTTCAGCTTCAGCTTATCGAGCGCTTCCTTGAGATCGTCATAGTGCGCGCCGTCCGCGGGATACACGCCGCAGAAGACCATCGAGTTCGCCTGCTTATAGCCCGGCAGCGCTTCTTTTGTGGGGCGGCTCGCCTCGGTGATTGTATCGCCGACCTTGGTTTCCGCCACGCTTTTGATCGAAGCCGCGATATAGCCGACCTCGCCTGCCGTCAGCTGTTCGACCGGCTTCCACGTCGGCGCGAACACGCCGACCTCGGTCACGTCAAACTCGTTTCCGGTCGCCATCGAGCGGATGCGGGTGCCCTCCCTGACCGTGCCGTCAAACACGCGTACATACGAGAGCGCGCCTTTATAATTGTCGTAAAAGCAGTCGAAAATCAACGCCTTCAGAGGCGCATCCGGATCGCCCTCGGGCGCCGGTACCGTATCGACGATGCGCGAGAGAACCTCACCCACGTTCAGTCCCGTCTTTGCCGAAATGCACGGCGCATCCTCCGCAGGAATACCGATGACGTCCTCGATCTCATGGATCACGCGTTCGGGCTCCGCGCTCGGCAGATCGACCTTGTTGATCACCGGCAGCACTTCGAGCCCGTTGTCGACTGCAAGGTATACGTTGGCGAGCGTCTGCGCTTCGATGCCCTGCGTCGCGTCGACGACGAGTACAGCGCCTTCGCACGCCGCAAGCGCACGGGAGACCTCATAATTGAAGTCGACGTGACCCGGCGTGTCGATCAGATTGAACATATAGGTCTTGCCGTCTGTATGGTGGTAGAACATGCGAACGGCCGACGCCTTGATCGTGATGCCGCGCTCGCGCTCGATATCCATCGAGTCAAGCAGCTGTTCCTCCATGTCGCGCTTTGCGACGGTGTCGGTCAGCTCCATCATGCGGTCCGCAAGGGTCGATTTGCCGTGGTCGATATGGGCGATGATCGAAAAGTTTCGGATCAGATTCGGATCGAAATTCATAGTTACCTCCAAAGGTAACAATATCATACATTAGAGTTGCCAAAAATGCAAGAAGTGTGATACAATTGATGCGATCAAAAAGCGGAGGTTTGGGCAATGAATCAGGAACTTGAAGCGGTCAGACAGCGGCTCTGTGCACGCGGTTTTCTGGCGGAAGTCGTGAACACTCCCGAGGAAGCGAAACAGCGGATCCTGGACTATATCGGCGATCGTTCCGTCGGTATCGCAGGTTCCGCCACGGTGCGCGATCTGGGGCTTTATGAAGCGCTGACCGAACGCGGCAACACGGTCTACTGGCATTGGAAGGTCGAAAAGCCGCAGGTCGAAGAGACGCGGATCAAGGCGATCGCCGCGGACGTCTACCTGTGCTCGACCAACGCCGTCACCGAGGACGGACGCCTGATCAATATCGACGGCACCGGCAACCGCCTCGCGGGCATGATCTACGGACCGAAAACGGTCATTCTCGCCGTCGGCAAAAACAAGCTCGCAAAGGATTATGATTCGGCCATCGCGCGCATCAAGCGCGACGCATGCGGTCCGAACGCGCGTCGGCAGGGTTTTCAGACGCCCTGTTCGATCGACAACGTCTGCCGCGACTGCCGCCCGCCGGTGCGCATGTGCAACGTGACTGCGATCACCGAGTATCCGTCAAGACGGCATCAGGCGTTTCGCATCATCTTGATCGACGAAAACATGGGACTGTGAGGACTTGTTATGACCATCAATGAGTATCAGAAGCTGGCGATGACCACGCTGAACCCGAAGCTCAACGAGACCGAAGTACTGCTGAACGGCGTCATGGGTCTGTGCGGCGAATCCGGCGAGGCGATCGATCTCGTGAAAAAATGGATGATGCAGGGACACGAGCTCGATAAGGAACACTTTGCAAAAGACTTAAAGAAGATTTCCATTATGAACATTTAAGTACTGGTGATATTTTAAGAAATGTTGTCAAAAACAAAACTCATCCTGACTGGAAAACATTAGATGATAAAATGAAATCAGGACAATTTGTCTCTTCAACTGAATTACTCGGATTCGTAAAAGATGAATTCAAAAACTTCAAAGGAAAAAAAGTTTTATTAGATGGATTCCCAAGAAACCA
>ONMC01000124.1 GCA_900318745.1 uncultured Eubacteriales bacterium | reverse complement strand
ACTGCACGTATGCCGCGCTTTCATCTCCGCCGCCGCGCTGCGTATAGAACCAGTACGCGCCGCCGCCGATCGCCGCCAGGACGATCAGAATGATCAGGATGCGGATCCAACCTCTGCGTTTCTTTTTCATAGACTTCATAGACACCTCTGAACAAAACTCTCCGTATAGAATACTGCGCTGCGAACGATTTCGTTGCGCGTCGTTTGTCGAATGAAAAAGTCCCGATCGCACGGATCGGGACGGAGCTTTTTGACACGCCATCATGCAAGCTTTAGCACCTTACTGAGGCAGGTTGCTGTGCGGTCATAAAGCTTGTCTCTCGCGCACTCTCGATGGTACTGTGAGTATACCATCGAAACATGCAAAAGGCAACACATTATTCATAATTTTTCCCGGATTTTACAAAATATAAAATGTGAAAAAATGCAGATATTCCGCATGTTTCCGCATAGTTTTCCACCGCGGCGTGCAATGCATATTCAGGAATCAGTCGACGCTGTCGGGAGTTTCGGCATCCTGCTCCTCGACCGCCTCGAAGCGATAGGTCTGCATAGCGTTCGGGTATTTCTCGCGGTCGATCGGCGACAAAAACATCTCCGCCGGACGAACCCACAGGGATTCGTCGCCGTACATCTGCCGGTAAACGACATACTCCTCCAGCGTCTCGGAATGCTTCGCAACGCCCTCCACGCGGTACAGACCGCCTTTGAAATGCCGGTAGACGCGGCCGATCTCCGCTTTGCGCGGCGCTTCTTCCGCTTCGCCTTCCGGTTCGTCTGTCGGCTCGGTGCCGTTGAAGTAGGAATCAAAGAGCTCCTTCGCAAACGCATACCGGTCGTACGGCACGTACAGCCGCACGCGGTCAAGGTTCGCGCCGAGGTTTACCGTGATGCCCGCGCCGAGCACGGAGCGCTCCGTGCAGGGGATCCCGTTATCGCCGAACAGCTCCTTCAGCATTTCCGCTTCGAAATACGGCAGCTCCGCAACCATGCAGAAGTCGGCGTCGAGCGGCGCGCGCAGCTTGGTGTTTCGGCAGAATTTGCAGATCGGTCCTTCTACGAGACGCTGACAGTTTTTGCAGTATTCCATCGCATATTCTCCTTTCGCAATGTTCAGAACAGTTTCTTCAGGATGCCCAGTATGCCGCGATACAGCGACTTTCCCGCCTGTCTGCCGATCGTATTTGCGGCGGACGAGGCGACCTTGCCGATCGCCGAAGCGGTCTTTTTGCGCTTCTGCGCTTTTTCCTTTTCCGCTTTTGCTTTTGCTTTTTCGGCTTCCTTATCGGCTTTTTCCTTTTCCTTTGCCGCTTTCTCCTGCTCTCTGACTTCTGCTTCCTTTGCTTCCGCCTCGGCTTTCTCTTCCGCGGCCTTTTTGCTCTTTTCGTTCAGGATCTCGTATGCGGATTCATTGTCGACCGGTTCATCATATTTGCCGTACAGCGTGTCCGCCATGATCTCGCTCTTTCTGCGCTCATCGTCGATCGTGCCCATCATCGATTGCGGCGGCAGGATCGTACAGCGTTCGACGACCGACGGGCGGCCCTTTTCATCCAGAAAGCTGACGAGCGCTTCGCCGGTGCCGAGTTCGGTGATCGCTTCCTCGGTCGAGAAATTCGGGTTTGCGCGGAACGTCTGCGCAGCGACGCGGATCGCTTTCTGCTCCGCCGGAGTATAGGCGCGCAGCGCATGCTGCACGCGGTTAGATAGCTGCGCAAGGACCGCGTCGGGCAGATCGCTCGGCTGCTGCGAGATGAAATAGACGCCGACGCCCTTCGAACGGATCAGCTTGACGACCTGTTCGATCTTGTCGCGCAGCGGCTTCTTCGCATCGGAGAAGAGCAAATGCGCCTCGTCAAAGAAGAACACCAGCTTCGGTTTTTCGGGATCGCCGACTTCCGGAAGCTCTTCAAAGAGTTCGGCGAGCAGCCACAGCATGAACGTCGAGTACAGAAGCGGACTCTGATACAGCTTTGCACAATGGAAAATATTGATGTAGCCGCGTCCGTTTTCGTCGGTTTGCATCCAGTCGTGCAGATCGATCTCCGGCTCGCCGAAAAACAGCGTGCCGCCCGCGTCTTCCAGTTCCAGAAGCGCGCGCTGGATCGCGCCTGCGGACTGCTTTGAAATGTTGCCGTATTCGTTCAGAAGCTCCGCCGCATGCTCGGTGATGTATGCGACCATCGCGCGAAGGTCCTTGAGATCGATGAGCAGCCATCCGTTGTCGTCCGCTACGCGAAATGCGATCGAAAGCACGCCCTTCTGTACGTCGGTCAGACCCAGAAGCCGCGAAAGCAGGTCGGCACCGAAATCGGAAACGGTCGTGCGGACGGGATGCCCGCCTTCGCCGTAAACATCCCAGAAGCGCACCGGATATCGCTGCATGGGAAAGCTCTCGGGATCGATGCCGACGCCCTTCAGCCGTTTTTCGATGTTCACGTTCATTTCGCCGGGCTTGCAGCAGCCGGAAAGATCGCCCTTGACGTCCGCCAGGAACACGGGGACGCCGAGGTCGGAGAATGATTCCGCCATGACCTTCAGCGTGATCGTCTTGCCGGTGCCGGTAGCGCCTGCGATCATGCCGTGGCGGTTTGCCATTGCGGGAAGGATCGCGGCTTCGGTCTCGCCCTTGCCGACGAGGATTCGGTTTTCTATGCGCATAGTTGCCTCCGAACAAACACAGAATTACAATTTATCATAGCACAGTTGTTCGGAAAAGTCCATGCAAATCCGCGCCTTTTCGGAACCGGTCAGCCTGCCGGGCCGAAGAACAGCCTTGAAAACAGCAGACCGAACGCGATCGACACGACCATCGCCGCCAGCGCGACCGGCACGGCGAACCGCGTCTTTTTCACGCCGACGGAGCCGAAATACAGCGCGACGGTGTAAAACACCGTTTCCGATGAGCCGAGCAGCACGCTTGCGCAGAGTCCCGTTGCCGAATCCGGTCCGTATCGGGAAAAGAGATCGAGCAGCGCGCCGGTTGCGGCACTGCCCGAAAACGGACGCGCGATCAGCAGCGGAAGCAGCGCGGGATCGACGCCGACGCGCGAAAGCATGGGAGAGAGCAGAGCGGTGAACCGCTCCTGCGCGCCGCTGTCGCGAAACAGACGCAGCGCCATCGTAAAGACCGCGAGCGCGGGCAGAAGCGATTTGAGCAGCGGCAGCGCTTCGGCGGCGCCGCGTACAAACGCCGAGAACACATCGACGCGCCGGATCATCGCATACAGCGTCAGCAGCAGTAGGAAGATCGCGATCGGCATGGGCGGATACAAAGAAGGCAGAGGAGTACGGCAGCGACCGTTGCGGCGAGCGAGCTCAGCATTACGGGCAGAACGATCGCGGCGGGGCGAACGGACCCGCAGCTCTGCCGCAGCGCAACGAGCGAAGCGGGGAACAGTTCGAGACACGATGCGTTGACGGCGATCAGCACGCACATTTCATTTGTGGCGACGCCGGGATGCGGATTCGTCTCGTTCAGCAGGCGCATCGCCTCGATCCCGTAGGGCGTGGCGGCATTACCCATGCCGAGCATGTTGGCGGAAAGATTCATTGCGACGGCTTCGCCCGCCCTGCCCGCATTCGGAAACAGCGGGCGCAGCACCGGCTTCAGAAGCGCCGCGAGCGCACGCATCCATCCGGCTTCCTTCGCGACGTTCAGCACGCCCATCCATACGAGGTATGCGCCGCACAGCTTTACGCAGGCCGAGACCGCGGCGTCAGCGCCGTCGATCAGCGAGCCGAGCACCGCGTCGCTCTGACCGGTGCAGAGCGAGACTGCGACCGAACAGATCATCAGCAGGAAAAACACGATATTCATGCTCCAGTTTATGCGAAAATGCGTAGAAAAAGCGTCTTTTTTGAAAACGTTGGAAAAAAACCGATACAAATTGCAAGACTTCTGTTATAATGATATTCGGAAATTTATGACCCGGAGAATAATTGTGAAAAAACGGATATCTCTGATCTTGATCATATGCATGCTGGTGTCGGCGTTCGCGCCGATCGGCTGTTCGGCTTCGCACGGAAACGGAAGCGACGTTTGCCGCGCATTTTTGGAATACATCTGCGAGGGCAGTTACGGAGCGGCCTATGATCTGCTGTCTCCGTCAGTCAAGAATACGTCCGGAACGGATACAAAAGCGGGCGATCCGATGATCTCCGCAAAGGAGTTTACCGAAAAGTACACGCAGATCTTCAACGCGGTCGGACTGCAGGAGATCACATATTTCGTCGGCAACGTGTCGGATGCGTCGGTCACGAGCTCGATCGATTTTCAGATGACGTATCATACCAAGACGCTCGGCGACATGACCAACGACTACACGATCAACGCGCGTTATGAAAACGGGCGCTGGGGCGTGCAATGGACGCCGGCGCTGATCTTTCCCACGATGCAGTGGGGCGACAAGCTGCTGATCGGTATCAACTACCCGAAGCGCGGCGAGATCTTCGACGCCGAAGGCGAGCTTCTC
>ONMC01000131.1 GCA_900318745.1 uncultured Eubacteriales bacterium | reverse complement strand
TCGACCGCCGCGCAAAGCTCGTCGTATTCCGCGCCGTGCATCAAGTGCGTCGGCTGGATCACAAGGTTCTTCACGCCGTTTGCGACCGCACGTTCGAGCGCCTGGTCCATGTTGTCGATGAACTCGCCGTCACGCGCCTGCACATGATTGATGATGATCTGTGCGGTGAATGCTCTTCTGACCGACCAATCGGGGTACGCTGCCGCAAGCGCCGCTTCGATGCCGCCGATGTCCTCTGCGCGGCTGTCGTTGAACGACGTGCCGAAGCTTACGACCAGCAGTTCGTTTTCACCGATGCCGTCCGCGTTTCTCGGATCGTCCTTCGACGCGTCGCCGGTGTCTCTGCCGAAGTAATCGGGATCGGCTTCCTCACCCTCGACCAGTTCCTTCTGCGCGTCGGTCAGTGCATCCCATGCCGCCTTCGCCGCTGCGCACTGCGCATCGGTCTCTTCCGTGCGTTCCTGCACATAGATCGCGTCGATCAGCGCCGCAACCTTGTCCGCCGCTTCCTTGTCCGCATCGTTCGTATCGACCGCGGGCGCTTCCGTCGCTTCCGCCGGTTCTGCGGGCGTCTCGGCGGGCTGCTGCGCGCCTGTGCACGCCGCGAGCGAACCGACCATCAGAACGACCAAAAGCATTGCAACCGTCTTCTTCATAGTGTTCGTTTCCTCCTTGTTTCAGGGACGTTTCCGTCCCCCGATGTATTTGAACATTTACATCAGCAAATCCGACGGTACGAAAAAAGTCTTTTACCGATCCGGCAAAAGACTGCGTACCAAATAGGCCCTCGAAGGGACGCGGTACACAATCAATTCCTCGTGATCTGGAAAACAGTTTCCCGTACCAAGCGTTCGGCAGGTTTCCCGGCTCGCGGCTTATGTTGCTGTCGCCTTCCCGATTTCTCAGTGGCTGCGTCTGCATGACAGCTTCGATCCGCATACGGTGACGAGTTCGCACAGGCATTCGACCTGTTTCCCTTTTGACCGCTGCTGACAGCGGCACCGCCCGCTTTATGCAATTTTCGATCTTATTATAGTCCCATCCCCTCCTTCTGTCAATGGAACGGCAAAATATACTGTTCCGCTGTTCGTGTGCCGCACCGGAGTTTGCGTTTTTCGGCAAAGATGGTATAATGGCGAAAAGAACGGAAAGGAGCGCAGTATGGATCAAACGTTTTCGGTCACGCCGAAGCCTTACGGGCTCGCGCACTGGCTGATCCTTCTGGGTATCGCTGCCGCGGCCGCCGCGTTCGCGCTTGCCGCGCGCAAAACGGACAAGGCGCGTCTGTTGCGGTTTTTGTTCGTATCGGGTCTTTGCATGCTTGCCGCAGAAGGCTTCAAGCAATGGTTCGTCATGCGATACGTCTGCCGCGGCACGCCGTCGCTGTGGTTCTTCCCATGGCAGCTTTGCAGTATGGCGATGTACTGTTCGGCGCTGGTGCCGGTCGTAAAGGGCCGTGCGCGCGAAGCGATGCTCGTCTTTCTCTGCACGTTCTCGCCGATCGGCGCGGTGTTTGCGCTGCTGTTCCCCGAGGATATGATGCGCCCGCAGATCGTTCTGTTCGTTCACAGCTTTCTGTATCATGCGCTGATGCTGCTGCAGGGCATCGCCGCGCTGTTCCTTCTCAAAAAGCGCAGCCGCGTATCCTTTCTGCCCGCGCTCGTGCTGTTTTTCTGCATGGCGGGCGTCGCCGAGATCGTCAACGTGATCGGGCATTTCGTGATCCCCGCTGCACGCAATCAGCCGAATATGTTCTACATCACGCCGTTTTATCCCTCGACCCAGCCGGTGTTCGACGCCATCGCGCGGCACGCGGGCGTGTTCGTCGAGATCCTTGTCTATCTCGGCGCGATCGTGCTCGCGGCGTTCGGTCTGTATCTTCTCGAATTTCGGCTGCGCCGCAAATCCCGCGTCTGACATGCAAAAACGCCCTCGATCGTGAGGGCGTTTCGTTTCTTTTCTTTTTATTGATCTGTATTGCGGGATTCGAACCACCGCTCGGCAAAGTGCACGACGGCGTCGGACAGCGTTTTCATATCCCAGCCGCTCGTGTTGACGATCAGATGGTACGCTTCGCGCTGACCCCATTCGGTGCCGGACAGAAAATCGCGGGTGCGGGCGCGTGCCTTGTCGATCTCGCGCATCTTGCGAAGCAGTTCGCGGTCGGTCAGATGCTCCTCCTCGCGGGCGCGTTCGCGGCAGCGCGCAAGCTTTGCATCGCGGTCCGCGCAGACGAACAGATTGAACGGATGATACGCCTTCAGGATCACATCCGCGTTGCGTCCGATGATGACGCAGTCCTTGCCGAGCGCGGCGATCTCCTCGATGACCTTGCGCTGCTGGATCAGAAGCTCGATCTTTGAAGCCTGCAGATATTCCATGGAATGGATCGTGCCGCCGAACGTGATCGTGAAATCCTGCCACCCGTGGTTGTCAAGCGTGTTTTCCACATAGTGCGCGTCGAGCCCGCTGTTCTTTGCGACAGCGGAAATGATCTCGCTGTCGTAATAATCGCAGCCGAGCGTCTGCGCGATGCGCTTGCCGAGCTCTCTGCCGCCGGAACCGAATTCGCGGCTGATGGTGATGATCCTCATATCGGAGCCCTCCTGTTTCTAACGTGGTATGATACTGTATCATACCACAAAAACATGGGAATTGGCAATCATCTTTTCGTACGCTTTTGAAAAAACCTCACGCGAAGCCGTACGGTTTTGTGCGTCGAATCATCCGTCTTCCGGTCGAAAGCGACCCGGTTTTCAGCGGGTTTTATGCTTCTTCGTTCGTTTTTCGCCGGCGCGTGATAAAACGTTCGTCTCTTCATATCTGTGTCAAAATTTGTTCATCATTTCTTCATTCTTTTCTTGCGATTTTATATATGAAGCAGTATAATATAAATGACGATCTGGATTTTTGCCTCAAAAATCCGGCTTTGTTGAAATAACGGAAAGGAACAAACAAGAAGGATGTATCGACTTAAAAAATTGGTATCACTCCTGTTGTCGGCAATGCTGTTGCTGACAACGCCGCTGTTCAGCGGCCTTGCAAGCACGTTTGCGGATGACAACGCAGATCGGGACCTCCCGACCGGCGAAGAATCCGTCGTGCTGGAAACGGAAGAACTCGACCCGGCTACCCTGCATGTGCATAAGCTGGGCGAAGTCACGGAAGATGAGGAAGAACCCGACGACGGTTTCGACCCCGGTGAGCTTGAAATCACCGACATCAACACCGTCGTTCGCGCTACCATCTTCCTGGAAGGCAAATCCACGATCGACCAGGGCTACGATACGCAGGGCATCGCGCACAACAGCGGTGCGGTTGCGTACGTGCGCCAGCTCCTCCGTCAGCAGGATGAACTGCAGGCGAAGATCGAATCCGCGATCGGCCATCCGCTCAAGGTCAAGTGGAACCTGACGATCCTCACCAACGCGATTGCCGTGGAGATCCCCTATAAGGATATCCTCGTGATCCGTGAGATGGACGGCGTCAGGAAAGCGGTGATCGAGCCGGTCTACGAAGCGCCGAAGCCCGTTGAGGGCGACCAGCCGAACACCGCGAACACCAGTGAGAACATGGTCGGTGCAACGAACGCATGGTATCAGCTCGGCTATACCGGCGCAGGCAGCCGCGTGGCGATCATCGACACCGGTCTCGATACCGACCACCAGAGTGTGAACGCGGATGCATTCCTGCACGCGATCGAATTGGTTCGTGCGGATAAGGACGTCACGCTGATGACGCAGGAAGAGCTGAATTCGATCCCGACCGACCTGCTGAAATCCGGCTCTCACAACTATGTGAACGCCAAGGTCCCGTATGCGTACAACTACGTGGATGAAGACACGAGAGTCAACCATCAGGACACCGCTTCCAACCACGGCTCGCACGTTGCGGGTATCGCAGCGGCAAACCGCTTCATCAAGAACGGCTCGAGCTACGTTGACGCGGCGGAGACGGTCGGTGCCGTCGGTATGGCGCCCGATGCGCAGATCCTCGTCATGAAGGTCTTCAGCAGCAGCGGCGCAAGCCCGTCCGACTACTTCGCGGCTTTGGAAGACGCGATCGTGCTCGGCGCGGATGCGGCGAACCTCTCCCTCGGCTCCGCATCGCCCGGCTGGACGTATGACGACAGCGATTACCAGGAGATTCTGAACAGCTTTATCAACAACACGACGAATAACCATATGATCGTTTCGATCTCGGCGGGCAACTCCGACGCATTCGACGACCATACGAGCCATAAGCTGTATGCGGAAGACGCGTTCTTCCACACAGGCGGATCTCCGGGTTCGAG
>ONMC01000152.1 GCA_900318745.1 uncultured Eubacteriales bacterium | reverse complement strand
ATCGATCTCGTCCAGATGTGAGATCCCTCTGCGCGTGTTCCCGCAGATCATCAGACAGCGCTCCCCCCACGTCGCGGACTCCGTGCTGACCAAACCGTCGTTCGGTCCTTCGATGCGGTTTAAGAC
This sequence comes from uncultured Eubacteriales bacterium, assembly GCA_900318745.1. Classification (GTDB taxonomy): domain Bacteria; phylum Bacillota; class Clostridia; order Christensenellales; family CAG-138; genus UBA3792. The sequence goes on along the minus strand of ONMC01000152.1, from coordinate 4,534 downwards.
AGCGTTCGCCGTGGACAGGTTGATGTCGGAAAACGGGTGCTTCATCACGCCCGCCACGCTCTGATAAAAGACGCCGTCAACGTCCGGGTTCTGCGCATTGAACCGCTCCATATGCGCGACGTCGAATTCCTCGCACACGCGCCGGAAGTCCGGTTTTTTGTCGCCGACCAGCCGGATCCAGTTGTTGACCGCAAACGCTGCGACGGAAAACATTGCCCTCGGCGCTTTCAGGAAGATGCTGAACGTTTTCGATCCGCGGTGCGGCGTTCCGATCGTGGTAATGCTTGCGATCTTTGCGCCGTAACCGAGCGACGAAGCCGCCATGCGCGCTTCCACGCCGCCTTTGGAATGTGCGATCAGATTGACCTTCTTTGCGCCGGTTTTCGCAAGCACTGCATCGATCCTTTCGCACAGTGCATGCGCGTTTGTTTCCACGCTGCCCCAACTGTCCTGTTCGCCGAAGAACACATCTGCCCCGTGTTCTTTCAGCACGCGCGGGATTCTGCCCCAATAGACCGGGATCCTGAGATCGCGAAAGCCCGCGCCGTGCACCAGGATGATCGGATATGCGGTTTTGCAAAGCTTCAGTTCCATACGGACAGTATAACAGGTCGGCGGAGTCGATGCAACCCGATCCTTTGTCTGTTTTTGCCCCTGCCGGTCTATGCATGTGCCGCGCCGAACGGACTGCGATAAAGCGCATATGCAGAAAAGAAAATTATGACGGGGAGAGCGAAACGCTCTCCCCTCTTTTCAACGCTTCAGTGTTGCACACGGCTTATGAATCATCACTGAAGATACTTTTTGCAAAGATCGTAGATCAACTGATACTGATTGAATTCTTTCTCTTCTTCGCTTTCTTCGGCGTCTTCGTTTTCCGCTGCGGCAGTCTCTTCCTCATTCTCTTCGTCATCTTCATCTTCGTTGCAGCAGGTCAGCATCAGGAAATAGCATCTTTTCTCCGGATCCGAGGCGTGGAAGGTGTAATTCAAACAATAATAGGAATTCGTTTCGCCGTCGTGAAACACCAGATCGGCATATCCCTGAGATGCTTCCCAACCGCAGCCGTAGCCGTCGACAAAATCAAGCATCCCTGCCTTTCCGGCCGGGCTGACGATCTGCGCATTGAAGAAAGCGCGATTGAACTTCAGAAGATCGAGCACATTGGAATGAATATCGCCCGCTCCCCTTGCGATTTGATACTCCATCAAATAGCCGCCCTTTCCCTCGGGAACGCTCGTCACGTCTCCGAAGGTCGTGGCGGAAGAACAGTCCATGCCGAGCGGCTCAAAAATCCGCTTCCGAACATTCTCCCGATAGCTCTTTTTTGTGATTTTTTCGATGATCATAGCGAGAAGCACATAGTTCGTATTGCAGTATTGCATTTTTGAACCCGGTTCAAAAACGAGATCAAGCGCATACAGAAGCTCCAGAAAAACATCGTCCGTGATCTCACCGTTGTCAAGCGCGTCCAACAGCGCTTCATCGTTACGGAAAAAGGTTTCGCAGTCGTTTGCAAAATCCACGATTCCCGAGCGCATGTGCAGAAGATCGAAGATCGTTATCCCGTTCGCCTTGGTATACGCCGGCAAATAGGTCGAGACCCGATCCGTGAGGGAAAGCTTTCCCTCGTCGATCAGCTGAAATACAATGGCCGCCGTATGCATCTTGGTGAGCGAGCCGATCTCATAGGTGGACATCGGCGTCACCGTATCGCCGCTTTTATCGACGGAACGCGAGCCGGAAGCCCAGATGATCTCGCGGTCTGTGGCAATCAGAATACTCCCTCTGACGTCATTGTTTTGAACGCTGTCTTTGAGTTCGGCGACAAAGCCGGCATAGTTCGGATTCTTGCTGAACCACATATTGTTCTCGGCATAGCCGATATCGGTCTCGCCGCCGTTCAGGCAAACAAGCTTTTGCAGTACGGTATTGTTTTGCATATTCTTTTCTCCTTGGTTTTGTTATTTTTTCGGATTATTGGGTGGTGAGAGCGGGTATGAAATAACCGCATGGAAGCAGCTCCCGTTGTGGCTGCGCCCTGCGGCTCCCACTCTTTGAAGTTACCGATCGATCGGCGCACCGAATAAAGAAGAGGGTCGCTCTCCTTCCTGCTTTGCGCCTGTATGCAATTATTCTGCAAAAGCAATCTGAATCATAGGCTTACACTCCTGTCTCGGATACTCTTCATTGTACACGAAACATCAATCACCGTCAACGGATCATCTCCTGAATACCGTCCCGCGATCGGAAACCATCGAAACATTTGCATATCCGGAGTTAAGGGCACTTCATTCCGAACGAGTTTTGCCTAAATGCAGACAAAACTCAATGCCGGCTGATACGGCACAAGAGGTTTGACGAACAAAAACAAAACAGCCTTTGGATTGTTCCGTCATTGCATAAAAGCTTCCTTTTCGGGATTTCCCGAATCGGAAGCTTTTGCGTTATACCTGTTGTTTTTTCTTTTTCTTTTTGTGCACCGACGCGATCTGCAGCGCGATCGCGCAGACAAACCCGATCACCGGGATCGCGATGAACAGCCAATCCGCAAAGAGAACGTTGTTTGCGATCTCAAACGGCAGCGTGACAAACTGTGACACGAACAGCAGCAAAAGGTACAAGGCGGAAACGACGATGCCGAGCACGGCCATGATCTTTGCAAACAGGTGTTTATGCTTTTTCATATGCGTTCCTCCTCAATCCACGACGGCGATCACGTCGCCGGTGATGCGTCCGTTGTGTCCGAAAATCTTTTCGTTCCAGTACATGCCCGACGATGCGCCGCCGTCGAGGTTGTACGCCGCCTTCATGCCGCACGCCGCGCAAAGCTGCGACAGTTCGACAAACGTCATGCCCGGCGACTGTCCGTTGCCGAGTCCGTGACCGTTGATGTCCTTCATCGAACGCGTGCCGAGCACGCTGATGAACGCGTAATGACCCGGTTCATAGTATCCGAACGCGGTGCGCGGATTCGTCACGCCGACGGACGAATTGAACTTCTCCTTCGCATTGCCGTTCTCATCGAGCAGCGACGGTCCGAAATAGAACGCGTGATACGGGAACGACGCGATGATCTCGTCGTTGTCGATCTTTTCCTTTTTGCAGTCATAGCAACGAACCGTGCCGTCCTGGAAGACGACGCACAGATCGGAGTTTTTGCACGGCTTCGACTGCAGCAACATGCCGTTACGGATGATCAGTCCCTCGTTGATCGCGTTGGTTGTGAAATAGTCCGAATTGATCGCGATGCGGTGCGTAATCATAGACCATCTTCGCGTACGACTGGTTGGTGACGCTCTCGGTCGTCAGCTTTTCGATCTCGCGCACGTAAACGTCCGCGATCTGATACTCAAGCTTATCCTTCTGATAATGATACAATTCGATCGCGCTCTTCTGTCCGCGCACGACGTAGATCAGCGTCCTGACCGTGCCGTCTGCAAGCGTTTCGCTCGTGTTCGGCTCCTCCACGACCGTCTCGCCTTCGGAGAACTTCTCCTTATACCGGTCACCGAGCAGTCCCGGGATCGGCGTCGGCTCCGCGGTGGGTTCCGGCGTTGCTTCCGGCGTGTCATTCGGCTCTGCGGGTGCGTCCGCGGTCTGTTCCGTCGGCTCCTCGCTCGGCAGTTCGACGACCTCCTCGGTCGGTTCCGGCGTCTCCTCCGTCTTCGGCGGCATCGTTGCGATCGCAACGATCTGATCCTGTCTGATCTCGCGGATGTGCAGCCAGTCGAACGTATAGGTGTTGACCGTCATTGCAAACGCGCCGGCGATCAGAACGTCCGCAATCAGGATCCCGATGAGACGTTTCTTCGAAAAGCGGTATCCTTTGAAGCCACGCTTGTGAAACAGGATCAGGTACAGGATGCCCGTGATGAGCATCAGCGCCGGAATGATCAGATGCAGATACTCGGTCAGCGGAAACGTCGAGTAAATCACGTAATGCAGCCCCGGATTGAAATGATCGAGGATGTAGAACACGATGTAGTTTGCCGACAGAATGCCGGAAAGGTTCAAAAGGATCGACGCGACCGTGCGCAATCCCCTATACTTTTGGGTTTTCGGTTTGTCCATACAGTACTCCGTTCGTTGCGGTTTCTTTCATTGTTCCCGATTATAACATGAATATTTGAAAAAATCACTATCGAGATGTAAGAAAGTCGTAAAATCGTGTCAGATGATGCCAAGGATCCACTTCATGACGAACCGCCTCAGCGGTTTCTCGCAATACATCGTATCCTGGATCCGGCGCGTTCTGGCAAGAAGATGTCTGCGCGTATCCGTCATCGGGTGGTTCGAATACAGCGCTTCGTTCTCCCATTCCTCCGCGTTCGGTTCCGGCGTCACGCCGAACCGCTCCAGTTTTTTCAGATAACGGAGCATGCAGAGGACAGCTTTTCTTGCGTTCTTTTGGCGGAATCGGTTCATGCGGCGTGCGCGGATCAGCACGTTGACGCCGATCCATGCCGCGCCGATCACCGGAAGGAGCAGCAAAAGCCACCACAGACCGCGCGAATGCGGGCTTTGCGGATTT
>ONMC01000163.1 GCA_900318745.1 uncultured Eubacteriales bacterium | reverse complement strand
GAACGCGGTGCCGAAACGGTGCCATGCGAAATGTGCGCCAAAGTATTCGGTTTTAAGGATTTTAGAATGGTTTACAGAGGAACAATCGACAAAGAATGGCAGCCTGCGGCAATGGGTATTCGGACCCCGTTGTCGCAGACTCTTTTTTCTGTCGCAGAGGTTAGCAAGCAGGGCATTTGTCCGGACAAATGCCGAAAGACGGCGCGGTATGCACAGCTTAACGCCGTCTTTCCTGCTTTAAGGGGACACCCCCTAACCCCCGGAGCGCGCTTTGCGTAAATCAGATATGAAAGGAATGACGCCTATCGAAAACAGGAGACCGCGAACCAGAATCGAGGTTCGACTGACAGAGAAACAAAAAGAACAAATCGAACGTGCCGCGAAAAGGTGCGGCATAACTGCAAGTGAATATCTGCGACAGCGGGCGTTGGACAGCGAACCGAAAGCGGTGCTGCCCGACGCCTTCTTTGTATGCTGTGAAAAGCTGGATCGGCTGACGCGAGCGCCGTATGCGAAGGACGTCAACGAAGCTGCGCTTTCCGTACTGACCGACATGAAGAACATTCTGACCGGTAAGGCGAGTTTACCTGCCGAGAAGGAAGAACCGAAACCACAGCAGCCGGAGCCAAAGCCCAAGCGCAAACTGTTCGGAAGGAGGTGAGAATATGGCAACCACAGGTTTCTGGCCCGTAAGGGGCAAGCTCAAGAAGGTATTGGATTATGCCGACAATCCGGACAAGACGATGGCGAAGGAATATCTCGACGAAGATCTTTATCAGGCGCTCCGATATACGGAGAACGATAACAAGACCGATGAAAAGAAATACGTTTCCGGCGTGAATTGTTCCGCGGCATTTGCCTACGAAGAGATGATGGCGGTCAAGCAAAAATACGGTGAGCGCGGCAAGGTTGTTGCGTATCATGGGTATCAGTCGTTCAAAACGGACGAGCTGACGCCGGAGCAGTGTCATGCGATCGGGATCGAAACGGCGAAACGGATGTGGGGCAAGGACTATCAGGTCCTTGTCACCACACACCTCAATACCGATAACCTGCACAATCATTTTGTGGTGAATTCCATCTCCTTCAAGGATGGAAAGAAGTTCCGGAATCAGATATTCCAGCATTACGATCTGCGGGAGATCTCGGACGCGATCTGCAAGGAACATGGGCTTTCCGTATTGCAGAACGCAAAGTTTTACGGCGGTCAGTCCAAAGGCGCGCATTGGCGGGAACAGCGTGGACAGCCGACGCACCGGCAGCAGTTGAAACAGGACGTGGAGTACTGTCTCAAGTACAGTATGAACTGGGAACAATTCTATCAGCAGATGCAGGCAAAGGGCTATACGATCGATCCGATCCGTATGTCGGTAAAAGCCGATGGCTGGCAGAGAGCCGTTCGCTTGGATCGGCTCGGCTATACAGATGAAGCGATCTATGAGCGCTGGGATCGGAACGAAGTCGATCCGGAGTTCCGGTACAAGTATCAGAACCACAAGCCGCACATCAGCGACAGCGCCGTCTTAATTACGACCGTTGTGGAGATGAAGCAGTACAAGCGGGCAAGAACGCCGCTGAAAGAGTTATATCGACAAATGGACTACGAGCAGGCGCACCCGCCGAAAGAACCGCGCTCGGAGATCGACAAGTATCTGGACGGATTGGTGTACGAAATGAATCACACCAACGACACTATTACGATTCTTGTCGATGCGATTTTTGCGATCCTGATCGCTCTGATCGAGCTTGCAAGCCATTACGCCAAAGAAGTGATCCTGTCTGCCGATCTGCGGCACGAGCTGAAGAACTATGCGCAGTTCTATTCCGATCAACGGTTTCTGAAAGAAAACAAGCTGCACACGTTCGACGATTTGGACAGGGATATCGCGCAAACGGAAGCGCAGATCGCCGCATTGGAGACCAAACGCGGAAAGGTGCGCAATCAGATCCGGCACGAGACCGATCCGACTGTGCTTGCAGAAAACAAGGAGCAGCGCGCGGCGATCACCAAAGAGATCACGGGACTGCGGAATCGCGTCAAGCGCGTCAAATGTATCCGCAAAGACGCGCCGCGGCTTATAAATCTACTGAAAGTCGAACTACATCGTGAATATGAGCGTAAACATCCGGTGAAGGAACAGCAGCGGCAGAAGGCACGTTCGCATGAACAGGAAAGATAATCGAATACAAGCAGGCAATTCGCTCGGCAGGGCATTCGCCCTGCTTTTTCTTTTGCCTGCGTATCGCACCGCTTCGGCGGGAACGGAGCGAATATGAAAGAAAGGAGTGATGCTATGAAAAAGAAACAGGACGCCCCGTGGGAACAGTCTTCGGAAAAGACCGGTTCATATGGGAAGAAACGCAAGAATGACCAAACTTCGTGTCCGGTGGACGGAATTCCCGATTATGTCTTTGAATCGCTTGCCCGTTGTGCTTTGCCTATCATTCAGGCGTATTATGAAACCGAAGAAGGAAGAAAAGCATACGAGGAATGGAAAGCAAAGCGATAATTGACAGGAGATATAGCTTTATATTTTTTTTTGAACAGGGGCTTACAAAGCATATTCGCCTTGGTAAGAGCCCTTGCATATTCATCGCATAATGCGGAAGTATTACAAAGAGCCTGCCTCTCTTTCGAGAAAGCAGGCTCTCCGCATCTTATTTACTATGCGTCTGGCTCTTTGCTTTTTGTCATCTCAAACCGCATGACATCGATCTTCAATTCTGTCTTGCATTTCGACAGTATAGTGGAAACCGTAAAAGAATAGTGTCCTCATATACTTTTGTCCGGGTTTTACCGCCGCAAATTGGGCAGCGTATCCGGCGGGAATTGATTAATTTTTCCATGTTCTCCTCATTTCATCCGCATCATGCGCGCGAAGCGGGCGATCAGGATGACGGCGATCAGGATGATGATGACCGCGATCGCAACAAGCAGGGAGATCCACCATTG
>ONMC01000129.1 GCA_900318745.1 uncultured Eubacteriales bacterium | reverse complement strand
ATCGGACGGCGACGGAGATTCGGAATTTGCCTGTTCCGTCGCATCCGGCGTCGGTTCCGCCGTCGGCGCTTCGGTCGGCGTCGGGGTCGGCGCTGCCGTGGGCTCCGGCGTTGCGGGCTGCTGCGGCGCGTTCGTTCCGCCGATATCGTAATAGAAGCCCGCCGTACTCTCGATCGGAACCCACCCGACGCCGAGCGCATAGACCTCCGCCCACGCATGCGCGGCGCTTTCGGCAACATCGATCCACGTATCCGACGTCGATACGATCGCGCGATAGCCGACGGTATACCTTGCCGGAATGCCCATCGCCTGCAGGATCGCGGTCGTTGCGCTTGCAAAGTGCACGCAATAGCCGCTGTGTCCTTCGGTGAGGAAATACTGAACAAAGTCGCTGTCATCCGGCGTTTTCGGCGGCGTCAGCGAGTATGCGGCGCTGTTTCGCACATAGTTCGCAACGGCCTGCGCCGTCAGGCATGCGTCCTTGCGGTCCTTGATCCCCGCGGACTCGGCGATGCGCAGCAACGCGTCCTTTTCTTCGCCGTCCGGCATCGTGTACTGTTCGATCGCAAATTCATAGTACGCAAGCTCTGCTTCGACGCCGCTCTTTTCCGTCGTGTCGGTCGCGGTGCGCAGCGTCCATTCATATGACGTGCGTCCTGCCGAGCGGATAAACGATTCCGACGTTTTCAGCGCATCCGCCGAAACGAACGCATACGGCACATAGCGCTCTCCCGTCACCGCGTTCCTGATCCGCAGCGTTTCGTATTCGCCGCCGGAACGCAGACCGAGTGCGCGCTGCGAATCCCACTCGCCGTCGTACTCGTCCGCTTCCAGCCACACGCCGTCGCGGTACTGCCCGTAGGAATGCGCACGAAGCAAGTACGTGCCGCTCGTCGACGCCTCCACGGAGAACGCGGTCGAATCGTTTTGCTCGCGGTCGCCCAGATCGTTTAGATCGTATCGTTTCGGGTTTCTGCGGATCGCGGACATCAGCGCATCGCCGATCTGTTCGGCTCGTTCGCCGAGCATCTGCTTGCGCTGTTCAAACGGGATCGGCGTAAACGAGCGCTGCGGCGAGATCGCCAGAAGAAGCGCCGCAAACGCCGCAAGGATCGGAAGCAGGATCGAAAAGAACAGCCCGAGCCGCTTTGCATTGCCTCTGCGCACGCCCTGTCCGAGCAGCGCGCCGGCACAGTAGATCATCAGCAGCACGACCGTCCAAAGCGCCGGAGGCATGTCCGTATACACCAGACTGATCAGAAACGCGGGCAGCGGGATCATGACCGACAGGATCGATGTCTTGCCGCGGATCAGCGAGTATGCCGTCAAAAGTCCGATCACGGCTGCCGCGATCAGCAGCACCGTTGAAACGGACGTAGCGAGATACGCCGCGTCCGCGCCCTCCGGCAGCGTCGGCGCCGGAAACGCGGGCAGGGACGGAAAGTCCTGTTTCAAAAGGTCGATGATCGAAAACATGATCCAGCTCGCGCCGAATTCGATCGTCTTGCTCCGCACGACGCCGTATGCGATCGTGCCGATCAGAAACGCCGCGCCGGGCACGATCCCGCCGCGCGGGAGATGCATCCATGCGGAAAGCAGAAACGCTCCGAGCAGGCAGCCGACGACGAGTGTCCGGACCGCAAAGGGGATCCCGAACGCACTCGGCAGCGCCGAAACGGCCGCAAGCATGCCGCATGCGATCAGCACGCCGTCGGACAGGATCTTCAAAACGCCGTTCCAGATCTTCATTCGCGCACCTCCCGGTTCGGAAGGATGCGATATACGATCGTATCGTTACCGGACAGCGTCGGGACCGCGCGCGTTTCACGCATCGGTTCGGACAGAACGGTCTTTAAAAACCGCTCGAATTCGCCCTCGGATGAGACGGTAACGGTTTGCATGCCGAAGTGCAGAACATACGGGATGCCCTGTTCGGTCAACTGCCCGGAAAGGAAGCAAAGCTGTTCCAGCACGCTCTGCTGTTCCGCGTACGTGCCCGGCAGATCCGCCGACAGAACGATGTTCTTGCGCAGAAGGACCTGCGGTTCGCGAACGATCGGTTCGTCATACTTTTCGCTGAGCTTCCAATGGATCAGGTTGATCGCATCACCTTCGCGGTACGGACGCAGTTCGTGCTCTTCCGAAAACCCCTGCGGCTTCGGTTTCAATACGAGATTCGACATCTGCACGAGATCCGGATCCGGGACCGGGCGCTCCTCATTCGGCAGAACGGTCAGCGCGGTCAGACCGCTGCGGCGGATCGGGATCGAGATCAGTCCCAGATAGTCGCAGGCATATGCGGAACGGATGCGGTAGCTGACGGTGCCGAGTCGTGACGTGTCGGGCGCGAACACGATCTTTTCCGAACGCGTGCCGTGCATGATGAGTTTCTGTTTTTCGGGATGTGCGTCCAGAAAGAGATTCCTGCGTTCGATCCTGATGCAGATCCGTTCCGGCGGCAGAAAGAATCTGCAGCGCACGGTCAGCCGCACCTTTGCGGCGCGCGTGCGGCGCACGTCTTCCCCTCCCGTCAGCTCCGCAGAGGACGTCAGAATCGCAGGCAGGCTGATCAACAGCGACAGGATCGGCAGCAGCAGCATAAAGAGCAGTATGTAGTGCGTCACATACTGCCCGTAAGCAAAGTGCATGAGCGTGCAGCCGATGAGCAGCAGCGCGTATAAGATGCGCCTGCCGGTCATGACCGTGCGGCAGGTGCTGCCGTCTTATCCAGAATGTCTGAAATGATGGATTGCGGGGTAATGCCGGACGCCTTCGCCTCCGCCGTCAGGATCAGGCGGTGCGTGACCGTCGCGGGATAGATGAGCTTGACGTCGTTCGGGATCACGTAATCGCGTCCCTGCACCCACGCCGCCGCCTTCGCCATCGAAACCACCGCAAGCGATGCGCGCGGGCTCGCACCCTGCAGCACCGATTCATGCGTGCGCGTCGCATTGGACAGGCGGATCACGTATTCGAGGATCTTCTTATCCACAAAGGTGTTGTCGACCGCACAACGGATCTCCGCCAGACCGTTCCGATCCGCGATGCAGCGGACCGTTTCAAGCGGATTTCCCTTTTGTTTGCGGTTCAGAAGCTCCAGCTCATCCGCGTGCCGCGGATAGCCGAGCGACAGCTTGACCATGAAGCGGTCGAGCTGTGAGTCCGGCAGCAGCTGTGTGCCGCTTGCGCCGACCGGGTTCTGCGTTGCGATGACCACAAACGGATCCGGCACCGGATGCGTGACGCCGTCTACGGTGACGTTCCCCTCCTCCATCGCTTCAAGAAGCGCGGACTGTGTACGGCTCGTCGCGCGGTTCAGCTCGTCCGCCAGAAACAGGTTGCACAGGATCGCGCCGGGCTTATAGATCATCTGCCCGCTCGCTTTGTCATACAGGGAGAAGCCGACGATATCGCTGGGCAGCACGTCCGGCGTGAACTGTATGCGGTGGTATTCGAGCCCGAGCGCTTTTGAAAATGCAAGCGCCATCGTCGTTTTGCCGACGCCCGGAATATCTTCGAGCAGGATGTGTCCGCGCGCAAGAATCGCCAGAAGCGCCATGATCAACACGTTGTCCTTGCCGACAACGGCTTTTTTCAGTTCCGTCAAGATGGATTTCGGATCGTTCATACATTTCTCCCCAAAATACTGTTTCCCTATACCGCCATCATACCATTGAGATGCGTCCGAATTGTGTACAAACTGCAAAGGATTTTCTCTTTTTGGGAGATTTTACCGGTTTACGATGAAAAAAGGACCGCAGCGCGTGCAGCGGTCCTCTAATGTTCGTTTGTTACAGCAGCCGGATCCCGTCGTGATGCGGCAGTTCCTTGATGTGCCAGATCTCGTCCGCATACTGGCGGATCGTGCGGTCCGACGAGAACTTGCCGGCGCTTGCCGTGTTGAGATAGTTCTGCGCTTTGTCCGCCGCAGCCGCATCTTCCGCGTCCGTACCACCCTGTTCCTTTACAACCTTGCTGTCCAGAATCGAGCAGGCCGAATAGCAGAGCTTGCTCAAAATCGCGGAGTCCGGCGTTTTCTGGTGAATCACGACCGTGTCGTCATCCGGGCAGTCAATGCTGTCGATATTGTCAACGATGAAGGATGGATTTCCCTTCAGGTTCTTGCAGCGAAGCAGGGAAAAGGCAACGTCCGCGCTTGTAACGTCATTGCCGCTCGCGAACTTCGCTTCCTTATTCAGCTTGATCGTCAGATCCTTCGCATCGTCCGAGAAGGAATAACTCTCGGCAAGGAGCGGTGAAGGAGAGTCTTCACCGGTCTTGATCTTGAACAGCGTTTCATAGCACGCATTGATGACAAGCGGCGGATTCTGCTCATAGACATAGCTCGGA
>ONMC01000137.1 GCA_900318745.1 uncultured Eubacteriales bacterium | reverse complement strand
CCTGCATCATCGCAACGCCGTGCGACGCGTACCGCGCCGCGCGCCTGCTGTATCAGTCGATTCCCGTCAGCCGTCTGGCGCAGACGAAGGATCTCGTCAGTTTTCATCTGGACGATTTCATCGACGACGTTCGCGAGACGATCCTGCAGAGCCGCTACCGTTCCTACCCCGTCCTCGACGAAAGCGACAAAGTTGTCGGGTCTTTGAGCCGGTATCACCTGCTGCGTCCGAAACGCAAGCGCGTCGTGCTGGTCGATCACAACGAGGTCGGGCAATCGGTTCCCGGGCTCGATCAGGCGGAGATCGTCGGCATCATCGACCATCACCGTCTTGCGGACGTACAGACCGGATATCCCACCTATATGCGCAACGAGCCGGTCGGCTCGACGACGACCATCGTCGCCACGATGTTTCAGGAACACGGTCTGACGCCGGGCGAATCGCTCGCAGGGCTGATGGCGGCGGCGATCATTTCCGACACCGTCATGTTCAAGTCTCCCACGGCTACGCCGCGCGACCGCCGCATTGCGGAACGCCTTGCGCGGATCGCCGGAATCGATCTTGAGGAGCTCGGCAGGGAGGTCTTCTCCGCCGGTCAGAGCGCCGGAAAGTCCGCGCAGTCTCTGCTGATGACCGATTTCAAGGAGTTCCATCTTGCGGATCACAAGCTCGGCATCAGCCAGATCACCACGATGGACGCGGCGCCGCTATTGGAGCGCAAAGCCGAATTCCTCGAAGAGATGCAGAAGATGCAGATCGACAAGGGATACGACATGGTGCTGCTGATGATCACCGACGTGCTGAAGGAAGGTACGGAGCTGCTGTTCCTCGGCGACGCGGAGATTTTGAAACAGGCGTTCGCGGTCCGCGACATCCATGATCAGCACGCATTTCTGAAGGGCGTCGTTTCGCGCAAAAAGCAGATCGTGCCGGCGCTTGCGATCCTCTGGGGTTGATCCCAATGCGTCTGCCGTTTGAAAAACTGAACAATACACGCGACCTCGGCGGAATACGCACCTCGGACGGGCGGCGCATCCGAAGCGGGCGGCTGTTTCGCAGCGGGCATCTGTATGCCGCAAGCGCGAAAGACCTTGCCGTTCTGAAGGAACAGGTCGGTTCCGTGGTGGATTTTCGGTCGATCAGCGAACGAACGGAAAAGCCGGATCCCGATTTCGGGCAGACCGATCTGCATCTGCCGATCTTCGACGTGACTGCCGCGAGCGTGGAGCGCGACGAAGCGTCCAAAGAGGCGTCGTTTCATACGGTCGCGCGCGATCCGCAGGGTGCGGCGGAGTATATGATGCGCACGTATCGAAGCTTCATCCGCGACGGCTTTGCCCGCGCGCAGTACGCAAGGTTTCTCCGGTTTCTCATGAAACCGCACGAAAAAGCGGTGCTGTGGCACTGTACGGCGGGCAAGGATCGGGCAGGCTTTGCCGCGATCCTCGTGCTGGAGCTTTTGGGTGCGGATCGGGAGACGATCCGTGCGGACTATCTGGCAACGGACGAATACCTTGCGGACGAATGCCGGTTTCTGGTATCCTTCCTCGGAGAAAAATTCGGCGGCCTGACGCCGGAGATCGAGCAGGCGCTGGGCCTGCTGTTCGGCGCGAAGGACGCGTTCTTTGACGCCGTATACGACACGATCGGATCGGACTACGGCGATATGGATCGGTTTCTGTCCGAGGGGCTCGGCATTACGCCGCAGGAGCGGGAAACGCTTCGGACGCTTTATTTGGAATCATTGCAAAGAGGTGGCATATGATAGGAACACTTGTGAATACGGGTACCGTTCTGGTCGGCGGTATCTGCGGACTGTTTTTCGGAAAGCTTCTGAAGCCGCGGTTTCAGGAAACGCTGACCATGGCATGCGGCGTCAGCACGATCTTTCTCAGCATCGCCGGCGCGATCCGCTATATGATCCCGCTGGATGAAAGCAGTCTGTCCGGCGGCGGGTCCATGCTGATCATCGCCTGTCTGGCGATCGGCGGACTCCTCGGCGAGCTCATCAACATCGAACGCGGCTTCGAGATCTTCGGCGAGTGGCTCAAAAAGAAGACCGGCAGCGCCAAGGATCAGAACTTCGTCAACGGCTTTCTGACCGCGTCGCTCACGACCTGCGTCGGCGCGATGACGATTGTCGGCGCGCTGCAGGACGGCATCAGCGGCGATTGGTCCGTTCTGGGCATGAAGAGCATCCTCGACCTCGTGATGGTCATGGTGCTGACCAGCTCGCTGGGTAAGGGCTGCATCTTCTCCGTGATCCCGATCATCGTGATCGAAGGCGGTCTGACCCTGCTCGCGACGTGGATCAAGCCGATCATGACGGACCTTGCCATGAGCTACCTTTCGATGGTCGGTTCGGTGCTGATCTTCTGCATCGGCGTCAACCTCGTGTGGGGCAAGAAGATCCGCGCGGCGAACCTGCTGCCCGCCGTTCTGCTGGCGATCGGCGCGGCGTTTTTGCCGATTTCGTTCTGACAACGATCACAAAAAGCGCAGTCCCGAACACGGGGCTGCGCTTCTTTTTGCATTCACATTTTCTGGTTTTGAAACACGTACAGCAGCGCTTCGCGGAACAGCTCGACCGACGCGGACGCGTCCCTGCGCCAGGCGAGCGCAACGGGAATGGTCTCCTCGATGTTCATGTGGAGCATGCGCGGGTGATGCAGGATATGGCACCATTCGTCCAGCAGCGCGACGCCGAGACCGTTTTCCACATAGAAATGGACCGTTTCCTGATTGGGAAGCGCGCGATAGCGCGGCATGAAATGGAATGAACGGAACATCTCCTCGCTTTCCTGCACCAGATGCCGGATCAGCGGATCGTCCGCGATCAGAAAATCATACGGATAGAAATCCGCGGGATTCTTGATCTGCTCATAATTCGGCAGCCCTTTGGAGAACAGGATCGTTCGCTGCAGCGAGGTAAAGCGCTCGGTCTCAAACTCCAGAGAATGCATCAGATAGTTCTCGAGCGCGATAACCGCATCGAGCCGCTTTTCGCACAGGGCGGAGGTGAGCTCGTGAAACGGCAGACATTCATAGGAAATGCGGAACCTCGGATTGCGCTGCTGACAGATCCGGACGACCTTCGGCAGATAGTCGGAGGAAGACCAGCCGATGTTGATCCCGAGATGCAGCACCTCCGTCGTTGCGCTGAGCGCGTTTTTCGCATGCGCAAGCTCGTTCGCGGTACGCTGAAAAAGGTTGAAATACGCTTTGCCCGCGGACGTCAGCACGATCTTGCGGTTGCTCTCGCGCGTGAACAGCTTCGCATCGAGCTCGCTTTCCAGCGAGGCGATATACCGGCTCACCGCAGGCTGCGGCAGGGTCAGGTTCTCCGCCGCACGCGTAAAGTTCAGACAGCGTGCCGCCTCCAGAAAGCATTCGATCTGTCGGTCGTTCATATGCATCGGCTCCTATATCGGATTTGCTATGATTATATCCTAAACCGATTCAAAATGGAAGACGAAAACAGCAAAAAACCGCCGGAAAATCCGGCGGTCTGAAGAAACGGTCTTTACACGAGGCACTTTAAGATATACACGCCGTCATGCATGGCGTTGAGATAGATGTATCCGCGATCGTCGACCACGAGGTCCTCGGCGGTGCCCAGCGGCTTGTTTGCCATCGGCACGTCGAAGCAAAGCTTCTCCGGATTCGGCGGAATGAAGTATGCGATCTCTTTCGGCACATACGGATCCGAGAAATCGTAAACCCGCAGTCCCGCATGGAAGTAGCAGTCGTAGATACGGTCGGACCGGTCCTCGATCCACGTCTTGTGCGTCATCGGCTCGTGGAGGTTGTGCGGACCGAAAGAAGTCGGATACTCGTCGTTGAGCTGATTGAAGTTCCTGTACGGCCAGTTTTCCGGGATCTCCGGATACGGGAAGACGGAGATCAGCACCGGATCGGTCGGATCGGAGACGTCGAGGATCTTGAATCCGGCGCCTGCACAGCTGATAAGCTCCTCGTTCCCGTG
>ONMC01000132.1 GCA_900318745.1 uncultured Eubacteriales bacterium | reverse complement strand
TACGTCAACGAACCCGGCAAGGATCCGGAAACGGTCACCGTTTCCGACCTGAAGCTTGCCGCCACCGGACTGTCCTTTGACAATTCCGCCCTGGACGTCGTCCAGTCCGACGGCACCATTACCATCAACTGCAAAGAAGGCGCTCAAGCCGTGACCGCCGGCAAGAAGCTGAACTTCAGCGCCGTGTTCTCCAAACCTGAAATTACTTATAACACAGATCTGAACGCTATCTCCTGGTCCGTCGTGGACGCGGAAACGGGCGAACCTTCCGCGGACGTGACCATCACGGACAAGGGCGTGCTGACCGCCGGAAAGAACATTTCCTCCATCCTGAAGGTGAAGGTTGTCGCCGTTTCGGATATGTTCCTTCAGCGGCGCGTGCACGTCGAACAGCGAGCTTGCGTTGAGCGTCAGGTTTCCGATACCCAGCCGCGCGATCTCATCCATCACCATGTTCAGCACCCAGTCGCCGTTTCTGAGATGATGGTGGAACGACACGGTCATGCCGTCTTTGAGTCCGCTGTTGAGGATCGCTTCGCGAATCGAGGATACGAGCTTATTCATCGTCTGCACCTCCGATGCCCAGTTGTCTTGCCGCTTCCAGCGTCTGCCGAGCGCGTTCCACGATCGGCTTGTCGATCATCTTGCCGCGCAGAGATACCGCGCCTTTGCCCTGCTCCTTGCCGATGCGGATGGCTTCGAAAACCAGCTTCGCGTATTCGACGTCCGCGAGAGAGGGGCTGAACACCTCGTTGATCACGCGCACATGACGCGGCGCGATCGCGCTCTTTCCCGTGAAGCCCAGAGACTTTGCGTATTCCGCGTCGATCACGATGCCCTCGTCGTCGTTCACGTCGGTAAACGGCGTGTCATATACGTCGACGCCTGCGGCTCTTGCCGCACAGACCAGGCGTTTTCTTGCATAATCGATCTCATTGCCCGCCTTCGTGCGCTTGCAGCGAAGGTCCGCGGTCAGGTCCTCGCCGCCGAGGAACAGTGCCGCCACGCGCGGCGTTGCGGAGGCGATCTCGAACGCGCGTTCCACGCCGAGCGCCGTCTCGATCAGCGGGATCAGCCGGACGCTGCCGACCGGCATGCCGTTTCGCCGCTCGATGTCCGCGATATACGCGTCAAGCGTCTGCATGTCCGCCGCGCTCGAGGCTTTCGGCGGCATGATGAGATCCGGTTTCAACGGCACGATCGCTTCCAGATCGTCCTTCCAGTACGCGGTGTCGATCGCGTTGATGCGGACCGTGATCTCCACGTCCGCAAAGCCCATTTCGGCGATCGAGTTGCGTACCAGAATGCGCGCCGAGTCCTTCTCGTCCGGCGATACCGCATCCTCGAGGTCCAAAATGATGCTGTCCGCGCCGAGCGCGTCGCCGTTGATGATCATGTTCGGCGTATTGCCCGGCAAAAAGAGCATGCTTCTTCGCATAGTCCCCTCCGTTGAAAAAATAGTGTGGGAAACCGATCCCCATAGTCGGTTTTATTATAACGCCGAACGCGGGAACATTCAAGTGTGATTTGCCGTTCATGCGCACGGTCCGCCCGCGAAAAACGGAGTTGAGAATCGCGGAGGATTGTTGTATAATGGAAGCGGTTGAGATTTTGCAATCTTTTTCAACGGAGGAATGCACATGTCGTATTCGGGCAGAATGCAGAACGAGCACTATTACAGCGTGTTTTTTGCGCCGAGAGGACGCGACAGAATGTACGATCTCGGCATGCAGATCGCGCAGCTGTACCTCTCGCCGTTTGACAAGCTGATCGGCATCATCGGCGAAGCGGGCTCCGGAAAGAGCATGCTGATCAAAGGCATGTTTCCCGGTCTCGAACTGACAAACGACGACAACGGCATCAATATGCGTCCGCTGCCGATCCTCGATCAGAGCGAAGACGGGTATTTTCGGGCGCACACCTATCACCTTGACATCCGCTTTGAATCGGCGTTCACGCAGATAGGAACGCTGGCGGACGCAATCCGACAGGCGATCTCCAACGGCAAGCGCGTCGTCGTGGAGCATTTCGAAATGATCTATCCGCTGCTCGGTTTCAACGCAAATCTGATGATCGGCGTCGGCGATGAGATCATCGTTTCCCGCCCGACGATCTTCGGTCCGCTGCCGAGCGAGCTGCACGATAAGGTCTCCGTTTCGATCCGCTACCGCCGCATGGCGCACACCGCGGAGGATCTGTGCGAGATCTTTCTGCCGCGTGCGGAATATGATCGCTGCTTCCATCGCGACATCAAGCACGGCTTTTTGCTCGCATTCGAGGAACGCCCGCCCAAAGTCGATCTCGACGAGCTCGAACTGAAGGTCAGCACCGCCATCGCGTCCGACCTTCCGATCTCCTATGTGGACGACGGACACGTGCGCATCGGCGATATCGTCCATCCCTGCACCGGGCCGCGCACGCACGTTTCGAGCACGGGCAAGGTCGAGGAATTTCGTCTTCTGCACCGCATCGTCTACGACCCGATCGAGCGGCAGTATCTGATCGCCGGACGCGTCGGTCCCGGCATCGGCGGCGAGTCCATCGACGACGTCAACGATTTCAATCTCGACTGACCGCGTCGAAAAACGCGCAGAATCGTGCGCTTTTCGACCGGATTTGTCAGTATCGGAATCGGGTCCTGACGATGCGGAATAACGCGCGCTTTCGTTTACGACTTTTTTGTGAATATATGATTTTTTACGTTGACAAATCGCGCGCAAATTGTTATAGTATATGCGTAAATATTGCAGTGTAATCGGGCGGGGGAGGCGCAAAAGCCGATCCGGCTCGTTTGCAGGGCAATAAATGAACTCAGAAGGGAATGCTGTCGGCTTGGGCCGCATGTTGTTCTGCTTCAGGTATTAACTATCATTTTAGGAGGAAAGATCATGAAAGAGTACAAGCAGCCCGAGATGGAAGTTATCGTTGTTGACGACGTTATCACGACTTCCGGCAATGGCGACGACACCCAGACGCCCGATTTCTAAGGAATAAGATTCGTCGAGCGATCCTCGACAGTTTTGTTCAGCCAACCCAACGAACAAGATGTAAGCCGGGTACTGCGCTTGCGCGGTTTAGTTGCCGCAAAAACCGCAGCCCGGCCTTTCTTATATCTGCTGAGGAGTCAGACTATGAAGCTGAAAAATGATTTTATCACGCAGGAGATCGACGATACGCAGTTTTTGGTCCCGCTGGGACACGCATCCTTCAACGGGATCGTGCGCAGCAACGAGACCGCGGCGTTCATCGTCGATTGTCTGAAAGAGGAAACGACGCCGGAGCGCATCGTTGACGCCATGTGCGCGCAGTACAGCGCACCGCGTGACGTGATCGCGGCGGATGTGGACAGGATCCTCGGGAAGCTGCGCGGCATCCACGCGCTCGAGGAATGAGCATATTCGAAGAGCTGCTCGCCCGCGACGGCAAGCTGGTATACAAAACCAAAGGCACGAGCATGGAGCCCATGCTGCGGCAAAACAGAGATCTCGTGTTCGTTGAAGTCCCCCGCGGCCGTCTCAAAAAATACGACGTGGCGCTGTACACGCGCGGCGAAAACTACGTACTGCATCGCGTGATCGGCGTGTGCGACGGGTATTACCGCATGCCGGGCGAGAAGGTCATCGAACGCGAAAACTCCACTGACAACGGACCCGACCCGCACCGCAAGGACGGCGCTTATATCTGCAAGGTTGTTCCCGACTGGCCGGACGGCAGACTGAACTGGATTCCCCTGTGCCGCCATGACTCCGACTGGCTAGGACAGGATGCGCATCCGCATCCGATTTATTCGCACGCCGGAGACCGGATTTTCTTTAACAGCAGGATGCAAAACAAAATCAATATCTATTGTGTCTGCGCGGCGACATCATATTGAAGGCCGGGAATGGGTTAAGCGATTTTCACAATACCTTTCGTTGACATGAAACGCCGCAACTGCTATGATGGTCTCTGTAATATTTTTGTAACAAATCGTAAAGAGTACGCCGCTGCGACGCGGCGTGTTACAAGAACATTCGGAGGGTTATATTGAACAGCAAAAAGGCAATGGTTTATCTGGCAGCCGGGATGACTGCACTGTCCATGATGGGAATGCCGGCAAGCGTGAAGGCGTCTGTATGGACGAGCCGTGTTTCTCTTCCGAGCGCGGGCGTAAGCTACGCTCTTTCGGCGAAGAAGGTTTCGCTCAGCGATGTCAGAACGAAAGTTGATGCTCTGGAGCGCGTCAAGGCGTCCGGCAAGACTTCGGCAGAGGCATCAGGCATAACAGCGCAGGACGTTTTGAAACC
>ONMC01000133.1 GCA_900318745.1 uncultured Eubacteriales bacterium | reverse complement strand
CAGCACGCGGTCGCCGAGCGATCCGACGCGGCCGTCCACATGCACACGGCCCTCTAAGATCAGCCGGTCGGCCTCGCGGCGCGAGCAGTAGCCGCTGTCGGCCATGTATTTGTTCAGGCGCACGCCAGCATTCTGGCCGTCCATGCGCACACCTTCTCCCCTTGCGTTATAGCGTTATTCTATCACATTTCTGGCGATAGATAAAGTGAATATTTGTGTCACCGGATTATTTGCGCGAATACAAACCGCAGCACACGCAAAAACCTGCCGGCGCTGTCAAAAGTCATCGTCGGGCTTCTGATCGGCGGGTCGATCGGAAATCTCTATGATCGCATCGCGTTCGGTTATGTGCGCGATATGATCTACGCAAAGTTCATCAATTTCCCGATCTTCAACATTGCGGACGCGGCGATCTGCATCGCGATCGCACTGCTCGTGTTCGAAGCTTTCTTCCGCAAGGTCGGCGTGTTTGAGGTGTTCGAGGACGAATACCGCAGCCTGTTCCGTCTGCCGACACGCGAGGAGGCGGAGCGCCTTCAAAAAGAGCGCAAGAAGAATAAGATCGGTCGTTTTCAGGAACTGATCCCGGAGGAAGAGGAGGACGAAGAAACGCCGCATGACGACGGAAACGAACCTGCTGATCGCGGAAACGGACGCAGCGAGGATTGACGCATACCTGGCGGAAAATACGGAGCTGTCGAGATCGAAAGTGCAGAAGCTGATCAAGGACGGGGACGTTTTGAAAAACGACCGTCCGTGTAAGCCGAACACGGAGATCAGAGCGGGCGATGTGATCCGCATTCATGTGCCGATCACGGACGCCGACGTGCTGCCGATGCCGGAAGACATTCCGCTCGACGTGGTGTACGAGGATGACGACCTTGCGGTGATCAACAAACCGAAAGGCATGGTCGTGCATCCTGCGCCCGGCAACGAAAGCGGCACGCTCGTCAACGCGCTGCTGTACCGGTTCGGCACGCTGAGCGAAGCAAACGGTCCGCGCCCCGGCATCGTGCATCGCATCGACCGGCTCACGAGCGGTCTGCTTGTCGTTGCAAAAAACGATCATGCGCACGAAGAACTGTCGAAACAGTTTGCCGCGCATACCGCGCATCGTGAATATGTTTGTCTGGTTCACGGCAACCTGAAAGAAGACGAAGGCACCGTTGATGCGCCGATCGGGCGGCACAAGACGGATCGAAAGCGCATGGCAGTCGTCGAAAACGGACGTCACGCCGTGACGCATTGGCGTGTGCTTGAACGGTTCGGCACGGAAACGCTGCTCGACGTTGCGCTGGAAACCGGAAGAACGCATCAGATCCGCGTGCATATGGCATATATCAAGCATCCGATCCTCGGCGACGACGTATACGGATCACCGGCGCCGAAGCTCGGTCTCTGGGGTCAGGCGCTGCACGGATATCGACTGACGTTCGCGCATCCCGGAAACGGAGAAACCATGTCGTTTTGTGCGCCGATACCGGACGATTTCCGAAAAGCGCTCCGTTTGCTGAACAGCGCGATCATCGGAACGCGTCCGCCCTTTGACGTCTGACGGGATCACATACGGCAGACAGCTCTTAAAACATTACGATTCACGGTCGATCGCCGCATACATGTACGATTAAACATTGGAGGATCATAAAGATCAATGAAACGTTACCTTGCACTCATTCTTGCCATCCTGATGCTCGCAGTCGGAACGCTCGGCTGCCGATTCCCGCAATTCATCTGCAACATGTTGAAGAAGACGCCTGCGCCTTCCGCGGACGTTCAGGTCACGCCGCAGCCCGGTCAGACGCAGCCGTCCGCAACGGAGCAGGCGGTACTGCAGCCGGGGACGACGTCGGAAGCGGAACCCGGCGCGGCGGATGCGGCGTTCCTTGCGCTGGACAACGAGCTGTTCGTCTGGTATGTCACGTCCGACATCACGACGCTCGATCAGTACTGCCGCAATCCGGAGAACTTCGGCATCGACGAATCGACCGTCGAAGTCACGCTCGGCGAGTTTACAAAGGAAGCCAACGATGTGTGGATCGAAGACTGCGTGTCATGGCGTGATCGGCTTACGGCGATCGATCGCGACGCGCTGTCCGATCATCTGCAGTTCGCGTACGACAATTATCTGCGCTTTCTGGACGGTGAGATCGAGTCACAGGAATGGTTCTATAACTATGAACCGCTCGATCTGTATGTCGGCCTGCAGTCCAATCTGCCGCTCGTGTTCGGACTGTATCAGTTTTACGATACACAGGACGTGGAGAACTACATGACGCTTCTTGCGGACGTTCCGCGGTATATGGGGCAGGTGCTTGCGTTTGAACGGGAACGCGCGGATCGCGGCTGGTTCATGACCGAAGGCGCGCTGGATACGGTTCTTTTGGATCTCGAATCTGTTGCAAAGAGCGGTGAAACGAGTTTCCTGCACGGCACCTTTGAGGACGCCATGGAGAAAGCGGACTTTTTGAGCGACGAACAAAAGAGCGCGTATATCCGTCAGAATGATACGCTCGTCAATACCGTCTGGGTCGAGGGCTATCAGCTCCTGTATGACGGGCTGAAAGAACTGCGCCCGCAGTGCCGCGAAGCGATCGGCGCATACGCACAGGGCGGCGAAGCGTACAGCTATTTTTGCTGGAAATTCCGTCACGACGGCAACAGCGATCGCTCCGTGGAGGATGCGATGCGGTTCCTCGAAAAAGTGATCAACATGATGTACGGCGAACTGATCGCCGACATTGCGAATTGTTATGATCAGCTGCAGGAAGGCGAAACCATCACGACCGGTTCTCTTGCAGGCGATGAAGCATATCTGAAGACGCTGATGCCGCAGATCGTTCCGACGATGCCGGATGTAGAAGTCAAATACGTCGAGGTGCCGGAGGAACTGCAGAACAGCTTTTCACCGGCGGCATATCTGACACCTGCGCTGGACGATTTTCAGCATAATATCATCCTGACGAACCCGAAGGATCAGGAAGAATACAGCATGTCGACGCTGGCACACGAGGGCTTTCCGGGGCACATGTATCAGTTCACCTATCAGTATTCGCTCGGCACGATCCCGAAGTTTTTGTGCGTGATCGAAACGAACGGCTACGCGGAATCGTGGTCGACCAATTCGGAAATCAACGTGGCGCGGATCAACGAGCGCTTCGGTGCGGAATATGCGACCGTGCTGTTCCTCGACGAAATGATCACCAATTCGCTCGTTATGTATTGCTCGCTGATGGTCAACGGACAGGGCGCAACCAAGTCGCAGGTCAAGTCGTATCTTGACGGCTGGGGACTCGCAGGTGCGACCGATCAGATTTACGATCTGTGCATCACGATGCCGATCTACTATGCAAAGTACGTCATGGGCTTTACGGAACTCTACGAACTGACCGAAACGTGCAAAAACACGCTGGGCGACCGGTTTGATTCCGTTTCGTTCTATCGGGAATACCTGAGCTGGGGTCCCGGCTATTTCGACCTTTTGCGCAAGCGCATGGCGGATTGGACCGACGCGCAATAAACGCTTGACAAGCGCGAAAAACGTGATAAAATGCTTGCAATGGCTTTGATAAAGAGGAGTACGCATGTTTCCCGTCAGAGAGCCGTTCCAAGCGCTGTGAGAACGGTCGGTGATCAAGATGCGGAAGGTCGCTTTGGAGCCGGTGCGGTGAACGCAATAGCCGCACACGGATTGTCCCGTTATCGACAGAGAGAGAAACGGATTCGTTCCGTTTAACAAAGGTGGTACCGCGAACGCTCACTTCGTCCTTTGACGAAGTGGGCGTATTTTTTCAAACGGAGAGGACAGAACATGAACATTGAAATGCCGAAAACCTACGATCCCGCATCGGTGGAACACGCATGGTACGAGAAATGGGAGAAGAACGGCTATTTCCACGCCGCGCCGAATCCCGAAAAGAAACCGTTTACCATCGTGATCCCGCCGCCCAACATCACGGGCAAGCTGCACATGGGTCACGCGCTCGACAATACGCTGCAGGATACGATCATCCGCTATAAGCGCATGTCGGGGTATGAAACGCTGTGGCTGCCGGGTACGGACCATGCATCGATCGCAACCGAGGTCAAGATCGTGGAAGCGCTCGCCAAGGAAGGCAAGACCAAGAAGGATATCGGACGCGAAGCGTTTTTGAAGCGCGCGTGGCAGTGGCGCGCCGAGTACGGCGGAACGATCGTCAAACAGCTGCGTAAAATGGGTTCTTCGTGCGATTGGGATCGCGAACGCTTCACGATGGA
>ONMC01000135.1 GCA_900318745.1 uncultured Eubacteriales bacterium | reverse complement strand
GGAACAGAAGCGCAAGGAATCCGAGAATATCCAGGTGCACAAACGGATTCATGCTCATTCTGCCGAGGTTTCTTGCGGTATCGTCGCCGCATTTGTGTGCAGCAAAAGCATGCCCCCATTCATGCAGTGTCAGGCTGATCAGGATGACGGGAATCAGGCATGCATAAATCTTCAGTGTTCCGATCGGATCATTGATGATCGAAGATAAGTTCCAAATCATATCGATATTATAACCGAAATATAAGGGTATTGCAAGTGCAATTCCCTTGATGTCTCATCCGTTGCAATATGATTTTATAACGCGCTTCATTGACTCTCTGAATCCCGTTGCCTCTACCCGTTCCTTTGGATAAAGCGCAAGTTCATACAACACATTTCCGTTTGCATCTGTGAACAAGACCGTTCCGACAGCGCTTTCGGGGTCAAGCGGTGCATGCAGCACGTCCGGCAAGCAAAATTCCGAAGCCGGGTCTCCATCCGATTTCTTGCGCAGCACAGATATGCTTTCCTTTGTGTAAAGATCGATCCGGTCGACATCCCCGCCTTCCACAGGGTATTCCTCGATCAATGCCTCGTCGACGTCGCATAACGGTGTTACGGAGAATTCCGAAAATGCTTCTTCATAGAGTCTTGTTGCGAGTTCAAAGCGGCTCTTACTGTTTTTTGCGCCGACCAATGCAAGGATAAACGTTGTGTCCTTCCGTCTGCATGCAAAAACGCCGCAATATCCGTCTTCGTTTGAACTCCCCGTAATCAATCCGATGCAGCCGGACAGGGCATTTAGGAGTTTATTCGCATTTGCAAGTTCCGTGTCACGACCGTCCGCATGATGCAGAATTGCGTATTTCTCTGTACAATATGCACGAAATGTTTCGCTTTTCAGTGCCGCATCCCCGAGCAGCGCAAGATCTCTGCATGTGAACTGTTCCGAATTACCGAGCGCCTTCCGCATTTCGTGATCGACGCCTATCTCTTTAAGTGTCAGCTGAATGTTCTGCAGAAAGACGTCTTCCGATCCGAATGCATGTTCCATCAACGCATAGATCGCATCACCTGCGGAAATCATGACTGCGGCACGAAACAGTTCTTCCGCAGTGATTTGTTCTCCCTGCTTTAAAAACGCGGTCGGCCCGCCGACACCGCTCGCACACTTGCTGACCGAGACGACGGCATCCCGTTCGATCAGTCCGCGATCCATTGACCTGCACAGCGTCAGAATCGCAGGGAGTTTGCATAATCCGGCAGCGCCGTACTGTTCATCCGTACTTTGCCCGCTCAACATCTCACAGGAATCTGCCGAGATCATACAATACGCTTTGACTTCCGTATCCGCGTACGCGCTTTGGATAAGCCCTGAAAATACAATGATTGTCAACAACAAAGAAACCGTTTTACGCATCATCATCCCTCCCATACATCATATGGGAAGGATAGAAAGAAAGACGTCGAATTCGACGTCTTTAATCCTGATTACGTTTTTGTGGATAATACTGATACAGCGTGCACGGCATACCGCCGTTTGACAGCTTTCGTCTGCGATCGGCTGTTTTGCCGTAGATCGATTCGAATTCGCGGCTCGCGGTGATCACGTTGATCTGCCAGTCCGGTATGCGATCAAACACCGTGCGCATTTCGCGATACAGCTTCTTCACTTCGTTTTTATCAGACAGACGCTCACCGTACGGCGGATTACAGATCAGAACGCCGTTTTTCCATTCTGTTTCCAGTTTCGAAACGGGACGTTCCATCCAGTTGATCATGACGCCTGCTTTCTTTGCGTGCTTCTTGCACAGTTCGATGCTTCTTCCGTCGATGTCGCATCCGAGTATATCGAGCTTGTCATGACGTCGAACATCATTTGCTTCCTCTCGCGCGATGCGGAAAACGGATGAATCCGCAAAGCGCCATTGTTCCGCCGCGAACGTGCGGTTTCCGGAAGGTGCGATGTTGTTTGCGATCATGGCCGCCTCGATCGGTATCGTTCCCGATCCGCACATCGGATCGATCAGCGGCGTATCCGGGAAGAATCGGGATAGAAGAATCAAACCCGCCCCGAGCGTTTCCGATAATGGCGCAGGAACATTATACGTGCGATATCCGCGTCTTGAGAGCCCTGCGCCGCAGCAGTCGAGCGAGATCGTGACCTCGTCTCGCAGAATACCGACCTCAATGATGACTTCTTCTTCCGTTTCCGGAATGGTTTCAACACGGTATGCCGAACGAAGCGATTCGACGATCGCTTTTTTGACGATGCTCTGACAATCCGATACGGAAAACAACATGCTTTTTGCGCTCTTTCCGTTTACATGGATGCGCGATCTCGGCGTGAGGTACTGTTCCCAACGAATGCGTCTTGTCTGTTCAAACAGTGATTCGAACGTATCTGCGCGAAATGTATCGACCGTCAGGAAAAGACGCTCCGCCGTTCTCAACCACAGGAGTGCTCTTGCCATTTCCTCATATCCGCCGCGGAACTTGACGCGTGCGTCGAGCGTCTCCGTATCCAGAATACCGAGTTTGTGAAGTTGGAATGCGACCGTGGATTCGAGTCCGATCTTTGCGGTTGCGATGAATTCCATGTCAGTTTCCTTCCGTTTCCTTATGCAGTGTCATGAATACGCGTTTCAACGCATTTCCGAGTCTTCTCTCCGAGACCTCATACGTATTGCAAACGATCTCCGGTGTAATATGCACAGTATTCAGCGCGCCGAGTCCCATCAGGATGAATGCCGCGGCAAGCGCGTTCTCCTGTTTTTTGCTGATTTGCGGCAGCCTTGCATCACCGAACGATGCGAGATAATAGTAGAATATGCGCGAAGCTACTTCCGTCAGCCGCTGCGGGACTTCAAGTTTTCGATACAGTACGTTTTCGTGCAGGAACGATTCAAAGGAATCGATCATTTGACCGACGCTTTCATAACTGACCGGAAGACGGTCCGGTATCAGCATCGGCGTCACGACACCGTATTGCCATGCGCCCTGATAATACAGAGAGAACGGCGGCTTTGCTTCCATTCCGAGCAACAGTCCGAATACAAACTGCTTGTCCTGATCCGTCTGGTCAAAGCGCATCAAAAAAGTACGAAGCATGCGTTCTGCAAGCGGATCTTTCACCAGCGAAAGCATTCTGGCCGCTCCGCGCATCGAAGGAGTAAGCGGGCTGAACAGTGCCCAGCAAAGAATTGAGCGAAACTCCCTGTCGTGCGTCCATGTTTGCATCAAAGCATCGACGCCTGCCGTAGCGATGTCACGGATCCGACGCTGACGAACGATCGACTCGCGAATCGGTACGTCGTAATTCGGCGTCCAGTCGCGTCTGAAATCGATGTCGCTGTCTTCCTTGATGTGCTTTCGGTAATACATGGCGACGCTGTCGTTTTCGTCGCGTTTCGCAAGGTCCTCATAAATCTGCTGTGCTTCCTGTTTTCTGTCGTGCACATAATAGCAAAACGCCAGTTGATGCAGCATTTCTTTGTCATACGGAAGTGAGTCACGCAACAGTTCAAGCGCGTATTCCGCTTTTTCGTATTCATGCAGCTCGATCAGAATCGGCGCTGCATATCCGAGTTCCTCCGGCGAACAATCCTCGCTGATCAGAATCTTCTTGGCTTGCAAGACCGCTTCTTTTTCCTGCTTCTGCACATGATAGATCATCGCAAGAAGCGCGTTTCCGCGAACGCTTTTGCTGTTTCTCTTGAACAGATTGAATAACCGTTTCTTCGCATCGTCGTATTCGCCCATTGTAAACAGCATCATGGCGATTTCCATGTCCAGCATTTCGCTGTCGGGATACTTTTCGCTGAGCTTTAAGAGGATGTTCAGTCCGGTATCATCGTTCTGCGAAAAATGCTTCGCCTTTGCGAGATGGATCATTTCAAGCAGTTCGATATCCTCTCCCTGCTGTAATCCGATCTGTTCCTCCAGTTCCGGTTCATCCTCCATCAATTCGAGCATATCAAGCGCCCGATCCGCATACGGACCGTTCGGTTCCCGATCGAGGCAGATCCTGCAGCACTGCTTTGCGGCAAAGAACTCTTCAAGACCCATGAAGTTCGATGCGATCCCGAAAAGTACCTCCCCGGACGCTTCTTCCGTTCCGCCGAGTGAAACAAGCAGCACGGCAAGACTGTCTTCAAACATGCGCATGCGATGAAGTACTTCGGCGAATGACAACATATACTCGGAACGATCCGGCTCCAT
>ONMC01000136.1 GCA_900318745.1 uncultured Eubacteriales bacterium | reverse complement strand
TCAGGAATCAGGAAGCCTTTGCTTATGCAATCGGGAAGAAGAAACTGTCTTTCCTTGCCGCCGGCTACAAAAAAGAGCGAATGATCATCATGCCGGGAGATCGTAACTGTACCAAACGCTTTGGTCTTCATGGTTTTTCCAGTCAGGTCGCAATCGGACAAGTCGTTCAGCTGATTCCGCAACAGATCTATCTGGTCCTGCAGCTTTTCCGTTTCAGCCTGCAGTTCAGCAGCTTTTTGTATGCGAAATGCTGTCTGCTGTGAGTTGGACGCCTTTGTGGAAAGTGGCGGTTCGCGCATACCATCGACCAAACCGTAGACTTCCAGGCAGTAGATCAAATCATAGGCCAAGACATGATAACTAGGATCCTTCCATGCGCAGGGGCGAGATGCATCGATCTCTAGGAGTTCAGGCGTGGCTTTAATGTGTTCCACAAGTTCATCGCACATGGCATAGTAATAGCGAAGCTTAAATGTCTGACCGGCGCCGATATCATTGATATAGCCCATATACCTTGCAAAATAATGGGCAGGCGTTGACTTGAACATGTAATTCTGTGCCGGTTTAATCATGGAAAGATAGGCAATCGCCGAGCGCATGTCTTGTGTATATTTCCATTTCCCGGGGAAGTGTTTTTCCAGCAGAGCATTGATCGCATCAACAAAGTTTAAGGCCTGATCCTGTTTTTGATCAACGTCTTCTGTATCAGTAAGCAGCATGGATAACGCATTACGGACTGCATCCTGCTCGATGTGCGCAAGCGTGTCGGCGGGAACGTTCAGCTGAGCAAGCACCTTGTCGTCGCGCTCAAAGACCTTGATCGCGTACCAGCGCTGCTGCTCCTCGGGCAGACCGTGCACGACCGCTTCTTCGATGTGCGCAAGCGCGTGCTCGACGGGACCGGAGAACGTGTGCTGCGGCACGGTCCTTTCGCCCTGCGCGGCCTTGATCGCGGTTTCCGCCGCTTCCATGATGCCGGTGCCCTTTAAGGCGGAGATCTCCACGATCTTGCAGCCGAGCTGCTCACTGAGGCGCTTCGTGTCGATCCTGTCGCCGTTCTTTTTGACGACGTCCATCATGTTGATCGCGATCACGACCGGAATGCCGAGCTCGGTGAGCTGCGTGGTGAGATAGAGGTTGCGCTCCAGATTCGTGCCGTCCACGATGTTCAGGATCGCGTCCGGACGCTCATTGATCAGGTAGTTTCGTGCAACGACTTCCTCCAGTGTGTACGGAGAAAGCGAATAAATGCCGGGAAGGTCGGTGACCGTAACGTCGCTGTGACCTTTCAGCTTGCCTTCCTTCTTTTCCACGGTGACGCCCGGCCAGTTGCCGACGAACTGGTTCGAGCCGGTCAGCGCGTTGAACAGCGTCGTTTTGCCGCTGTTCGGGTTGCCCGCGAGGGCAATGCGAATACTCATAAACTCCTCCTTCGATTTGGTTAGTGATTGCTAACCGAACATTGAAAAAATTTGAGGCCGCGCCTCATAAAACTTACTCTTCGACTTCGATCATTTCCGCGTCTGCTTTGCGGACCGAAAGCTCGTAGCCGCGCACCGTGACTTCCATCGGGTCGCCCAGCGGCGCGACCTTGCGGACATAGATCTCGATGCCCTTGGTGATACCCATGTCCATGATGCGGCGCTTGATCGCGCCTTCGCCGGTCAGCTTTTTGACCTTGACGGTCTCGCCGATCTTTACATCCCGTAATGTTCTCATTGCTGCCCTCCTAAATCATGATTTTTTGCGCCATCCGTTCATCTATGGCGACGCGTGTTTCCTTGACGTTTACGATCACGTTTTTGCCCATCCGCGACACGATCTGCACCGTACCGCCCACGACAAAACCGAGATTGTTCAGATGATGACGGATCTCCTCCGATCCGCCGATGCTGCGGATGATGTTGATTTCCCCATCATCTGCAAAAACCAACGGCATCATATCCGCTCCTTTCCCCATTCGGATTAGCTATTGCTAACCGTATGCGCAACTATTTGGTTAGCTCTCGCTAACCATCGTGGACATTATAAATCGTGTCGTATGAAATGTCAAGTAAATTTATCGGCTTTTTCTGCGTTTTGCTTGCTTTTTCCGTACCGGTTCGGTATACTGTCAAAAAGGAGGGATGACTATGGCATTGATGGAATCCGGAGAAATGTATCTCGAGACGATCCTCATTCTGTCGCAGCAGAAGAGCGCGGTGCGTTCGATCGATGTGGCGGAGCATATGTCGTTTTCAAAGCCGTCTGTCAGCCGTGCGGTCGGTCTGCTCAAGGAGGGCGGATACATCGATGTGGACGGTCTCGGACACATCAGGCTGACCGAAAGCGGCAGGGAAGTCGCGGAGCGCATCTATGAGCGCCATAAGATCCTCAGCGAGATCCTGATGCGCCTCGGTGTCGACGAAAAGACGGCAACCGACGATGCCTGCAAGCTGGAACACTATATCAGCGAAACATCCTTTGCGGCGATCAAGGCGCACCTCAAGGAGCATCCGCCTGCCTGAAGGAAAAACGGAAGAAGGAGACGGTGTGAATGCCCGCGGAGCAAGCCGGAAACGGCTGCTCCGCTTTCTTATCGCAAACCGAAGCGCGATGCGGCGTACGGAAGCGGCAGCGCTGCGGTTTCGCGAACCGTCGACGGTCGAACGGATTTGTAAATCTTTCAAAATCAGTCAGAATTTTACAACTCCATTACATCTTTGTGACAAATCATACGCATATCGGGTGTATACTCAAAGAAACAGGTGGGAAGCGATGCGAGTAAACGCTCGGAGGTGACGCAGAAAACCAAAACTACGGACCGGCATGCAACGTTTCGGCCGGTTCAGCCGTCTTATTAGATGAAAGCAAGTATTTGCAAGGAGGAATATGGAAATGATGAAACGAATGATGGGTCTGCTGCTGGCAGCCGTCATGCTGCTTGCGCTGACGCCGGCTGTCTCGCTTGCCGCAAGCGAGGAGTACGTCGAAAACCGCAGCGGCGCCGCGGTCGGCGTTTATGAGAACCCGACCGACGAAACGGCAAAAAGCGAACTGAAGGACGGAAAAAAGGTCCGCTTCCTCGGCACGGAAACCGAAAGCGGCGAGGAATGGTACAAGACCGAAGCGGGCTACATCAAAAAGGCGAGCGGCATCGAACGCGTGACGGTGAAGACCGCGGAGCTCTCGGTCGAGGATGTTTCCGTTTCGTATGACGGCAAGACGCACAAAGTCAGCGCGAAGGTCGTCGACGGCGAGGGCTATAAGATCGAGTACTCGAAGGACGACGGCAAGACCTGGTCCGAAGCGGCGCCGTCCCTGAAGAATCCCGGCAAGCTGACGGTGCGCGTTCGCGCGACGAAGGAGAGCGAAACGACGCTGGAAAAGACGGTGACGCTGGAAGTCAGCGAAAGCGCGGCGGACTGCGCAAGCGTGACGATCGTCAACTGCAAGACTTCGGTCAACGTCCGCAAGGGACCGGGCAGCACAACGGCGAAGATCGGTTCCGCAAAGAAGGGAAAGGTGTATCGGCTGCTCGGCGTGGAAGCCGACGGCAAGTGGTACAAGATTCAGTACACCGATACCACCGTGGGATACGTGTTCCATGATTACGTGAAGGTCGGCTCCGAAACGCCGACGCCCGATCCAGAGCCGACCGGCAAAACCGGTACGATCGTGAACTGCAAGACGCAGGTCAACGTCCGCGAGAAGGCGTCGAGCAAATCGAAGCTTTTGGGCGTCGCAAAGAAGGGCGAGACGTTTGAGGTGCTCGGCACCTCCGGCAGCTGGGTCAAGATCCGGTTCGAGGGCAAAACCGCGTACGTCTATAAGACCTACATCAAGGTCGGCGGATCCTCCGATCCCGAACCCGCTCCGACCGGCAAAACCGGTACGATCGTGAACTGCAAGACGCAGGTGAACGTGCGCTGGGTCAAGATCCGGTTCGAGGGCAAAACCGCGTATGTCTATAAGACCTACATCAAGGTCGGCAGCTCTTCCGATCCCGAACCCGCTCCGACCGGCACGAGCGTGAAGATCGTCAACTGCAAGACGGCGGTCAACGTTCGCAAAGGCCCGAGCAGCGCAACGACAAAGATCGGCTCCGCAAAGAAGGGAAAGGTGTATCAACTGCTCGGTGTGGAAGCCGACGGCAAGTGGTATAAGATCCAGTACACCGCTTCCGCCGTGGGCTACGTGTTCCATAACTACGTGAAGGTCGGTTCCGAAACGCCGACGCCCGATCCCGATCCGACCGGCAAGACCGGCACGATCGTGAACTGCAAGACGCAGGTAAACGTCCGCGAAAAGGCATCGAGCAAATCGAAGCTCCTGGGCGTCGCGAAGAAGGGCGAGACGTTTGAGGTGCTCGGCAAGAGCGGCAATTGGGTCAAGATTGACTACAACGGCAAAACCGCGTACGTCTATAAGACCTATATCAAGATCGGTTAAGCAAACAAAAAAGCCGGGAGAAGATCTCCTGGCTTTTTGCATTCTGCTGTGCGCCGCAGTCTTTTGACTGCCGTACCGACAAACCTGCAGCAGTTGATTCTGCACGCCAAAGGCCCGCCGAAGCGGGCCTTTGCTGTTGTTTCTATCGGGTGCTTACTGCAGTTCCTTCTGCGCTCTCGCGTAGCGATAGATCGCGATCAGAGCGTTGCGCGCCTTGATGTTGTCCGGGATCGCATTCAGCGCCGTGT
>ONMC01000138.1 GCA_900318745.1 uncultured Eubacteriales bacterium | reverse complement strand
GGCTGCGTAAGACTGCAGAGACTCATCGGCAAAGGCGCATTCGTCGTCGTATGCATCCTGATCGCGATCGCGCTGCTTGCGGGCGTGATCTATGCCACGGTGCGCGTGCAGACCTGCGTGCAGGGACCGCGCACTTACGCAACGCCGGCGCCGACCGAAGAACCGGAGGAAACGCCGCTGCCCAACCGGCTGTATGAAGCGACCCGGCACGCCTCGATCATCCCGCCGCTGTCGATGCTCGACATCAACGACGGTCAGCTCGAGGATTATCGCGAGCTGCTGGTCGATCCCGAGCGCTGGCTCGACCTGACGCCCGAAGGCGCGCAGGGCTTTTCGGTGATCCGCAGCATCGATCTCGGCTGTTCGTACGTATATCAGAACGGCAAGTATTACCGCCTCGGCGAAGGGATCGACGGCAAGGGTGTGCTCGACGTATTGATCACCGATCTCAACTGGGACGACGTGCCCGATCTTCTGTACACCTATCACTTCGGCGCGAACGAGGATCAGTATGCAAAAGTCGGCTGGTTCGACCTTCAGACCCACACCTCGGTGCTGTCCGATTTTCAGCTTCTGAACGGATTCTTCGCGCTTGCCGAGGAGGACGGCGAATACGTGCTCTATCGCGCCGAGCGCGATGCGGACCTCGAGACAGGCACGTTCGGGCTGACCTTCACGCAGCGGCTCGGCACGCTCTATGAATCGCAGGGGAAGCTGATCCTGAGCATGGAATGATCGAAATACGGAAAAAACGCCGCAAACGGTTACGCGTCTGCGGCGTTTTTTTGTTCGTCCGGATCGGCTGCGACCCGCCGTATACACGTATGCATTGCGCCGTATCACGCATACACGCGCCGTCCGTTTTCAAAATGTCCCCGAACCCGCGCGATTCGGCACGTTCCGACATCGCGTTCGCACATATGTGAATATTCATTCCTTCCCGTGTGGGTGCATAATCGCATACATTTCCACACCGTCCACACAGTTATCCACAATCAAAGGCACGGAACATCGCATTTTTCGGAGTTATCCACAGCATGTTTCCGTCTGCATATGCGGTATAGATCTTTTGAATACTCAATGAATAATTCATAATTCGTTCAAAAATAGTCGTATTCGCGTTTATATTGCTACGTGTGCACGGTATATTGTGTGCATATTGCATGTTTGCGATGCGGCGTCATGCATGAAGCGCTTCGCACGGTTCAGCGCCCTCCTTCCCGATCGGACGGATCGCTGCGTTGCTCGCCGATCGCGTACGGACGCAGCGCGCCGGTCTGCGCCGCCGCCAGCACCACGAGCGACAGCGCCTCGTTCCTCCATTTATACAGCGTCGCTGCGGATACGTTCAGTTCCATCGACAGCGAGATGATTGTGCGCGCTTCGCTGCCGCGCCGCCTCGGACGCTCGAGCCCGAACAGCAGCGAGAAGAACTTCGCCTTCAGCGGATCGTGCCGTTCGAGATACTCCTTTGCGTAATCCACGGAAAGCACCCATTTCGCGCTGCGATTCAGCTTTTCGCCTCCCGTCAGCTTTCCGCAGTCCAGCACCGCCTGCACATACGCCTGATGATCGCGATACCGGTAAACTTCATGTTCCGCAAGTTTTCTGCATTCCTTCAAATCCATTCTTTCTTCTCCTTTCATGCGGAATATTCGAACATATGTTCGAACAAAATCAGTATAACAGAAACAAACGGAAAGGAAAAGACCTTTTACGGGACAGCAAGGATATATTTTGCGGCAAAAAAACAGCCGGTCGAAACGGATCGACCGGCTGTATGCGTTTGTTCTCAGCCCCAGATGCGGTAAGCCATCAGAAAATGTTCGAGCCAGTACTTGCTCTTGAAGATCGAAGATCCCGTGATGCGCACCTGACCTGCGCCGGAGGAAGCATCGATCATCTTGCCGTCGCCGAGATAGATGCCGACGTGTCCGGTCTCCATCGTATCGCCCTTGAACACCAGCACGTCGCCGCGCTTGATGTCGTTCATCGACGTGATGCGGCGGTAGCGCGTGCAGGAACGCCATGCGATGCTCGTCATATAGCTCTGCTTAACGCCCGCCTGATTGAGGCACCAGTAGACGAAGCCGGAGCAGTCGAACGAGGTCGAGCCCTTTGCGCCGCGCACATACTTGCAGCCGAGCTTGGACTGCGCGACCTGAATGAACTTTTCGACGCCCTTCTTCGCGGAAGGCGCGGAGGTCTGGGAACTGCCGGGTTTCGGCGTCGTGCCGGGCTTCGGCGTCGGCGTCGTCTTTCCGCCGCTGTTCTGCGCGGTTTTTGCCTTGTCGCTGTTCAGCTTGTCCAGCGTCTTGTCGTCGATCTCGCCGCTCTGCGAGATCCCGTTGCGCTTCTGGAACGCCCTGACCGCATCCTCGGTCGTCCCGCCGTAGTAACCGGTGATCTGGCTGCTGCGGATATAGCCGAGCTTATACAGCCGATACTGTGCGTTTTTGATGCTTGAGCCGCTCATGCCGAGGCGCATCGCGTACTTGACCGCGCTTTTGCTGCTCATCTGCTCCATCGTCGCCGGCCCGAGGCAGCCGTCGCGCACGAGACCGTTCGCATCCTGGAACGTCTTGATCGCCGAGACCGTCTTGCTGTCCATCTTGCCGTTGATCTCGTGCTTTTCCTCGAGATAGCCGAGCTTGATCAGCAGCTGCTGGTATTCCTTGATCTTCTCATCCGAGTCGCCGGGTCGGAACGCGTTGCTGACCACGTCGCCCGAATACAGGCAGTTCACCGTCTTTGCGCCGACTTTGCCGTCCACCTTGAGCTTGTTCGCGCTCTGGAACGAACGCACCGCCGCCGCCGTCTTTTCGCCGAACGAGCCGGTGCGGCTGCCCTTTTCGAGATAGCCGAGCTCATACAGACGGTCCTGCACCTCGCGCACGTCGTCGCCTTCGTCGCCTTCCTGCATGACGTATTCCTTCGCCGTGCCGTCGAACAGCGCCGCGCAGGTCGCTTCGCCGAGGATGCCGTCCGCCTGCAGATCGTTGTGCCGCTGGAACGTGATCAGCGCGTCCAGCGTATGGTTGCCGAAGTATTCGGTCGGTTCATCCGAGTCCATATAACCGAGCTCCATCAGCGCGGTCTGCACTTGGGCGATCAGCGGATCGGTATCTCCCTTTTCCAGCTGTTTGCCGTCGAGATACGCGCCGGCCGTTTCCTGCACGGGTTCGGGCGTTTCTTCCGCAAGCGCCGAAAGATCCGGCGTCGGCTCAGGCGTTTCTTCCGGCTCTTCCGGTTCCGGCGTGTCGGTCGGCGGTGCGACCATGACGTTATCGCTGAACACGACGGGGCGCGAGTTCGCGTTTTCGATCGGCTGCGCCGCGACGCTCTGCACGGGCGTGCTTTCGGCACGGCAGGTGCCGATCGCGATCAGCCCGAATACGATCCCCACAAGTACGGCGATCGTCAGCAGCACGATACACGCGATCAGCGCGAACCGGAGTCCCTTGCTCGGAACCTTTTGTTTGAAACTTTCCTTTACGCTCTCGACCAGAACGGTGCCGGAGCTCGATTCCTGTCTTTCCATATGGTTTTCCTCGGTTCTACCATACCACGGAGATGTGTTATTTTTGCGGAGAAAATGAAAACGATTTTACTCCTGCGGGTATGTGGACAGCGCGCTCAGCAGTTCTTCGCGCATCTGCGCGCGTCTCCATGCGGGCGCGAGCAGCGTCGCATGCTTCAGATGGTTTCCCAAAAACCGGTGGATCGTCTCCCACGGGGCGTCGATCTCTGCGCGGATCGTTTCGCCCTCCGGGATCAGTCTGACCGCGTCGCCGAACGCATCCAGCAGATCGCCCGCCAGGTGCTCCGCGCAGAGCACGACGTGCATTTCTCTGACGTCGGTGTGATAGATCGTGCGGTTCACGTATGCCGCCACGTCCAGCCCGTTCATGCATTCCACCATGGTACTGCTTT
>ONMC01000139.1 GCA_900318745.1 uncultured Eubacteriales bacterium | reverse complement strand
GAAACAGCTGCCGAAAGAGCTATATCGAACATTCGTTCTGTACTACGGCTATGAAATGTCCGTTTCGGAGATTGCAGCAGCGCTCGGCACCGGAAAAGAAGCGGTCAAAAGCCGTCTGTTTCGCGCAAGAAACCAATTGAGAGCATCGCTGCAGGAATCCGGCGAGATCGGAGGCAATCAACATGAATGAATCCAAGTATTATCATACCGCACTTGAAGCCGCGCTGATGAACGGCAAATCCGTGAAGGAGCGAATCGACACAAGAATCGCTTGTCTGCCGAGACGCAGAGAAACGCATGTCTGCCTCCCGAAGCGGCTGATCATCGCAATGGTTGCCGCTGCGATCCTTCTCACCGCATCGGTCGCCGTTGCCGCCGCCGTACAGCGAAACAGGGCGTTCAAGGACAACACGATCGGCGAACTCGAAAACACCATACAGCAGGTTGAAGAACCGCAAAACAAGGAGGACGGCAAGGGCTGGCAGCCGCGCAGTCTGATTCTGTACAACGACGTACTATCGACGCAGGAGGATGTGCTTTGCCGGGTTTCGGACGGAACGATGCAGCTTGCCGACCTCTATTACAGCGGATCGATGGGGATCCGCGCGGGGTTCTTTTATCAGACGCAGAAGAAGAATCCGTGTGAGATTACGGATCTGACGCTGACCGTCAACGGCGACGGAATCAAAAAAGCATATGAAATCGATCCGTTCGATGTCTATGCAGAAGGTCATTTCTGCGGTGCAGCGCTCTTTATGACGGGATCGAATCCGCTGCAGCCGGACACGACGTTCGTATTCGGCGGCAGGGTCAACGGCGAGGACTTCACACTGACCTACACGTTTACGAAGGAATGCTTTGAAGCGATGCGGCAGCGGTCGATCGATTCGCTGAAGGAGCTTGAAACGCTTGTCGAACGGATTCCGGACGAAGGCACGCCGGTGAATTACACCTTCGAAGGCGTCACGCTCGCGGAGGTTGCGGTCGCCGACAACCGCATGTATTATACCGTGGTCGCGGAGGAAGGCGTCGGAAACGTCAACCGGAACATGCCCGAAACGCGCGACTACTGTGGGTATCAACCCGTGATCGACGGGCGGCTCTGCGAGGAATTCTATCTCGGCGTGCCGGAGGGCAGGAATCCGGACGGCACGGTGTATGCCTGCTATCTGCCGTATACGGAGGAACTGCAGCCGGAAGAATCGCTGATCACTGCAGACGGGTTTGCGTTCCGCTACGAGTGGGCGACGGGGAAGGTTACGCTGCCGAAGGATCGCGCGGAATTCGACGCGTGGCACCGCGAGAATCTGGAGCTTGCCGACCGCTTCAGCGATGCGGACTGGATCTACACGCTCGACGCGCCTTGCGGCGACGTTCGCGTGACGGATCTTGTTTTCCATACATATTCGCTGTACGGCGAGATCGGGATCGTGCTCGAATCGGAACAGGGCTTTTTGCAAAGCGCCGAGCCGCCGAAGGTGTATATCAACGGCGTTGAGCTTGCGCACGTCGGGCAAATCGATCCGCTGGCCTCCGTTCTGCCGTATCTTTCCGAGGACGGCAAAACCTGCGGCTGGTGCATGGTCGGTTTCTCGCCTGCCGATCTCGGCGACACGTTCACGCTGACCGTCGTTCTGAACGGCGAAACCGCTTCGGCGACGCTGCACCGGTCCGATGCGATTCGCAAAAACGGCGAATCGGTCGCAAGGTACAAAGCGCTTTTCGATTACTGATACGAAACCGACGCTTCTGCCAGCATACAGGAACACGGCGAAATCCGTGTTCTTTTGCTATAAAAAACATCGCCGCGAACGCTGAATCGTTCACGGCGACGTGGCGCGGAAAGTGGGATTTGAACCCACGCACGGCTTCAGACCGTCTACTCCCTTAGCAGGGGAGCCCCTTATAGCCACTTGGGTATTTCCGCGTGCTATATCGAGAAAATGGCGGAGATGGTAGGATTTGAACCCACGGACGCTTTCACGTCAACGGTTTTCAAGACCGCCTCCTTAAGCCACTCGGACACATCTCCTCGCGCAATGCGCATTATAACAAATCAAAAAGCGAATGTCAATGCCTTTTTCCCGAAGGAACGCGGAAATGAGCGGGATCCGAGAGATTCCGCTTGATTTCTTATCGTATGCTATGTATAATAAATTGATTTTGGACTGAGAGGCAAACGATTGAAAACAAGCGACTTTTATTATGATCTGCCGAAGGAGCTGATCGCACAGACACCCACGCCGGTGCGCAGCGCATCCCGGCTTCTGACATACCATCGCGATACCAAATCGATCGAAGACGGTGTGTTCACCGATATCCTGAAGCATCTGCGCCCGACCGATGTGCTGGTACGCAACAATACGCGCGTGATTCCGGCGCGCATCATCGGGACGCGCGAAGAGACGGGCGGCACGATGGAGTTTCTGCTGCTGCGCCGCATCGAAGGAGACGACTGGGAATGCCTGTGTAAACCCGCGAAGCGTGCCAAGCAGGGACTGATCTATCGCGTCAATGACGAGCTCGCAGTCGAGGTGCTCGGCGATCTTGCGCTCGACGGCGGCAAACGTGTCCGTTTACTGTATGACGGCATCTTTGAAGAGGTATTGGACCGTGCGGGGCAGATGCCGCTTCCGCCGTATATCACGGAACGGTTGAACGACAAGGAGCGGTATCAGACGGTGTATGCCGAAACGCTGGGATCGGCGGCGGCGCCGACGGCGGGACTGCACTTCACACCCGAACTGCTCGAACAGATCAAAGCGATGGGAATCCCGATCGTCGATGTGCTGCTGCATGTGGGCTTGGGCACGTTCCGCCCGGTCTCGGTCGAAAACGTCGAGGACCATCATATGCACAGCGAGCATTATGAGGTGACGGAGGAGGCGGCGGAAACGATCAATCACGTCCGCCGGAACGGAGGACGTATCGTCTGCGTCGGAACGACCACAACACGTACGCTCGAAAGCGTCACCGACGAGAACGGCGTCGTGCATTCCGGAATCGGCGAAACGAGCATCTTCATCACGCCGGGCTATCGGTTTAAGGCGGTCGATGCGCTGATCACAAACTTCCATCTGCCGGAATCAACGCTGCTGATGCTGGTATCCGCTCTGTGTTCGCGCGAAGAGATGCTCGAGGTATACCGCCACGCGGTCGAAGCACGCTATCGCTTCTTCTCGTTCGGCGACGCCATGTTCATTGAATAAAGAGGTGCTT
Source organism: uncultured Eubacteriales bacterium (assembly GCA_900318745.1). Classification (GTDB taxonomy): domain Bacteria; phylum Bacillota; class Clostridia; order Christensenellales; family CAG-138; genus UBA3792. The sequence goes on along the minus strand of ONMC01000139.1, from coordinate 714 downwards.
ATGGATCAACCGTTTCATTTTGAATTACTGCACGTGGACAAACATACCGGCGCACGGCGCGGTCGGTTCTATACGCCGCACGGCGTGATCGAAACGCCCGCATACATGCCGGTCGGGACGCAGGCGACCGTCAAGGCAATGACGCCGCGCGATCTTGATGATGTAAAAGCGCAGATCATCCTGAGCAACACCTATCATCTGTATCTGCGTCCCGGTCATGAGCTCGTCAAAGAAGCAGGCGGATTGCATCGGTTCATGCACTGGGATAAGCCGATCCTCACGGACAGCGGCGGTTTTCAGGTGTTCAGTCTCGCGGGGATCAACGACATCCGCGAAGACGGCGTCATGTTCCGTTCGCACATCGACGGCAGCAAGCATTTCTTCACGCCTGAAAAGGTTATGGGGATCGAGCAGGCGCTCGGCGCGGATATTGCGATGTGCTTCGATGAGTGTGCCGATCCGAATAAGGATCATGCCTATGCGGTCAAGGCGATGGATCGCACGCACCGCTGGGCGGAGCGCTGCCAGAAGGCGCACACGAGACCGGATCAGGCGTTGTTCGGCATTGTACAGGGCAGCGTATATCCGGATCTTCGCATCGAAAGCGCAAAGACGCTCGCATCGATGGACTTCATCGGATACGGCATCGGCGGTCTGTCCGTCGGCGAACCGAAACCGGTCATGTATGAAATGCTCGAAACGATCCGCCCGTAT
>ONMC01000140.1 GCA_900318745.1 uncultured Eubacteriales bacterium | reverse complement strand
GCGCACCATGCCGCGGACCTCGGCCATATCGGCGATACGCTCGGCGAGATCCGAAAGAATCCGCAGGCACGCGCGCTCGTCGACGCGATGATGGAACAGGGCGCAGCGGCGCGCGGTGACGTTGCGAAAACCGTCAAGGACAATCCCGCACTGCAGCGTATGATGGAACGCATGACGATGATGAGCCTGTTAAAGCAGGGCGGCGCGGACGAAGAAAGCATCAAGCAACTGAACCGTATCTTACAGGGGATCAAAAAATGAAGACTTACGTACAGCAGATCATGCTCGGCACGGTGACGGGGAGCGAAAAAGCAGCGCGTGAAACGCTTGCGCGGATCAAAGCCGCGGGATATGACGGGCTGGAGCTCAATTCCTTTATGATCCATCCGACGCCGTTTCTGGTTCGCATGCTCACCAAAGCTGCGGGCATGCCCGCAGGGAAGGGCGGAAAGCTCGACTGGGAGGCGCTTCTCAGGGATGAGGGATTGTCCGTTGTCAGCCTGCATACCGATCTCGGCAGCATCGAGCGCGACGCGGCGGCTGCTGCGGCGGATGCGAAGCGGTTCGGAACCGACACGGTTGTGATCACGGGCATGTACCGCTTTGACTACGGCAGCGAAAGCGGCGTCAAAGCGCTCGCAAAACGGCTGAACAAGGCGGGGGAGCAGCTGAACGCACACGGCATTTCGCTGCTGTATCACAATCACAACGTCGAACTGCTTTTGACGGACGGAAACCGGCGCGCCTATGAGATCCTCATCGACGAAACGGATCCGTCGCTTGTGAACTTTGAATTTGACAGCTATTGGTTCACCGACGGCGGCGCGGACGCAAAGGCGTGGATGCGCCGGCTCGGACCGCGCATGAAGCTGTGGCACGTCACCGACCGCGGCAGCCGTCAGAGCGGACCGGCGATGACGCCGATCTTAACGTGCGACAGCATGGAACTCGGAACCGGAAACATGGATCTTTCCGAACTGTGGCGCGCCGCCGAAGAAAACGGCGTGCAGTCGGTGATCCTGGAAAGCCATAAAAACTGGATCGGCAAGGATCCCGTGAAGAGCCTCGAAATGAGCGCAAAGTGGCTGAAAGGAAGACGGTAAAGGTATGCGGAACACAAGCGGTCTGCCGAAGGTATGGCAGGCAAAATGGATCGACCCGGAACCGAAGCACGATAAAAAACAGCGTCAGAGCGCGAGTGTGCTCCGGCGCGTCTTTTCCATGCCCGCATGCACGGAAGCGAAACTGTTTGTGACCTGTCACGGATTGTACGAAGCCGTGCTGAACGGGGCGCGCGTCGGCGATTTCGTGCTTGCGCCGGGAGCGGACGACTATCGTAAGCGTCTGCAGGTACAGGCATATGACGTCACACCGCTTTTGCGCGAGGGCGAAAACGAATTGCGCGTGACGCTCGGCGACGGATGGTATCGCGGAAACAACGGCATCGACGGCGTGCATCATCTGTTCGGTTCCGACCTTGCGCTGCTTTTGCAGCTGGAAGCGGACGGCAAACCGGTGATCGTCAGCGACAAAACATGGGAGGCGTCGCAAAGCGGACCGATCCGCGAGAACGACATGGAGCTCGGCGAGCGCTATGACGCGCGCATGGAAACCGTTTCGGACTGGCACGGCGTAACGGAACGAAATTACGGCTATGCAAATCTCGTTCCGACCGAAACCGTTGCGATCCGGGAACAGGAGCGCTTTGCCGGTACGCTGATGCAAACGCCGAACGGCGAGGCGCTCATCGACTTCGGGCAGAACCTTGCGGGTTACTCGGAACTGCGCTTTACGGCAAAGGCGGGACAGAAGCTGACGCTTTGGCACGGAGAAACGCTGGATGAAAACGGCAACTTCACGCAGTCCAATTTCGACCCCGGCGCGCGCAACAAAAACGGCGGCATCCCGCAGAAAATCGAGTACATCGCAAAAGACGGTCTGAACGTATACAAACCGCATTTCTGCATCTTCGGGTTCCGTTATGCAAAGGTCGAGACGGATATTGACCTGTCGCAAGCGTCGTTCACTTCGATCGCCGTGTATTCCGAAATGCCGCAGACCGGGTTTTTCGAATGCGGAAACGCGGATGTAAACCGATTGTTTTTGAACAGCCTCTGGTCGATGCGTTCGAACTTCTGCGATATCCCGACCGACTGCCCCACGCGCGAACGCGCGGGCTGGACCGGCGACGCGGCCGTCTTTTCACCGACGGCGCTGTATCTTGCGGACTGCTGTCCGGTGTTCGAAAAGTGGCTTGCGGAGTGTCGCCTTGCGCAGAGTAAAAACGGCAGGATCGCAAACATCGCGCCGAAAAACAGCGCGGGCGGGTTCATCGGAAATCTGATTCAGGGATCTGCCGGGTGGGGCGACGCGTGCGTGATCGTGCCGTGGACGCTCTATGCGGTCACACAGCGCACGGAGATTCTTGCGGAAAATTACGGCATGATGACCCGCTGGATGGCGTTTTGCGAGCGCCGCGCCAAAAAGACACGCCGCAAAAACAGAGACAATCCGTATCGCGACGCGCTTGTGGATACGGGGTTTCACTTCGGCGAATGGCTGGAACCGGATGTTCCGCCCATGACCGCCATGCGCAACAATCTGAAAACCGGTGCGCCTGAGGTAGCGACGGCGTATTATTACCGGTCGGCGTCGCTGCTTTCGAAGATCGCGGAGATACTGCATAAACCGGACGACGCCGCAAAGTATGCGAAGATCGCGGAGAACGCGAAGAACGCGTACCGTTTTGCGCAATTGAAAAACGGCGCGATCGTGTCGGAGCGTCAATGCGAATACGTGCGTCCGATCGCTTTCGGGCTATTGGACGGCGAGGAAGCGGACCGCGCGGCGGACGCGCTCGACGAACTGGTGAAAAAGAACGGATATCATCTGAACACGGGATTTCTGTCCACGCCGGATCTGTGCGCGGTGCTTGCGGATCACGGGCATGCCGACACCGCATACCGCCTGCTGCTGCAGGATACCTGCCCTTCGTGGCTTTACGCGGTGAAAAAGGGCGCGACCACGATCTGGGAAACATGGGACGGCGTTCGCGAAGACGGCACGGTGCACGATTCGATGAACCACTATTCTTACGGCGCGATATCGGGCTGGCTGTTTTCCGGCGTTTGCGGGATCCGCTTAACCTGCGGCACGCTGCGCATCGCGCCGAAACCGGACGCTTCGCTCGGGTTTGCGCGCGCGAAATGGCTTTCGCCGGTCGGCTGCATCGAAAGCGCGTGGCGGTTTGAAAACGACCGCATACGGTTTGATCTTACGGTCCCGATTCCGGCGACCGTCGATTTGCCGGACGGTTCGGCGCATGATGTCGGACCGGGAACATACACATTTGAAACGGAGGGAAAACACGCATGAAACTGCCGAAGGATTTTTTGCTCGGCGCAGCGACCGCCGCGCATCAGGTGGAAGGAAACAATACGAACAGTGACGACTGGGCGATGGAACAGATGCCGCATTCGAGCTTCACGGAGCCGAGCGGGATCGCCTGCGATCATTATCATCGTTACGAGGAAGACATCCGGCTCCTTTTCGAGGCGGGTCTCAACGCGTATCGCTTCTCGATCGAATGGGCGCGCATCGAGCCGGAGGAGGGGCGATTCGACGAAACGGAAGTCGAGCATTACCGCAGCATGATCCGCTGCTGCCGCAAATACGGCGTCGAGCCGATCGTAACGCTGATGCATTTCACCTCGCCCGTTTGGCTGATCAAAAAGGGAGGTTGGGAAGCGGAATCCACCGTTGCGGATTTCCGCCGCTATGCCTCATTTGTGACCGAACGGCTCGGGAACGAGCTCAACTATATCTGCACGATCAACGAAGCGAACATGGGACTTCAGCTCGCGGCGATCTCCAGACGCTTTATGCTCATGGCGGAACAGGCGAAAAAAGCGGCGGC
>ONMC01000147.1 GCA_900318745.1 uncultured Eubacteriales bacterium | reverse complement strand
CCGTCCAGCATGATCAGATCCGGCAGCGTATCGCCCTTGGAAAGACGTCGCGTCAGCACTTCTTCCATGGCAAGCAGATCATCACCGTTCGTCTCGGCGTGAATCCGAAAATGACGGTAAGCCGACTTATCCGGTTTTCCGTCCGTAAAGACGACCATCGAGGAAACGGTATTGGTGCCCATCAGATGCGAGTTATCATAGCATTCGATGCGGGAGGGGATCTCATCGAGCCCGAGGATACCGGCAAGCTCGGCAAGCGCGCCTTCGCCGCGCTCCCAGGAACGGATCCGGATTTCCTCGTTCTTCTGAAGCAGAGCGACGCAATTCTGCATTGCCATATCGGTCAGCTGATGCTTCACTCCGCGCTGCGGTACGGAAACCGTCACCTTGCGTTTGCTCTTCGTGTTGATCCATTCGCTGAAGGCGTCCATTTCCGGACAGGCATCGTGCAGTAAAATCTGCGTCGGGATCTCGATATCGTTCTGTCCGTAATACTGCAGCAGGAAGGATTGCAGTATTTCGCCGGGATCGTCTTCGACTTCGGATGCAAGCGGGAACGCGTGCGTGCCGATCACCTTGCCGCCGCGCACATACAATGTGAATACCATCTTTGTGTCGTTGCGCTCGGAAGCTGCGAAAACATCCGCGTTCAGATCGTTTGTCCCGATGACAGCCTGCTTTTCCTGCAGCGCGAGCGTCGCCTTCAGCTTATCGCGCAGCATCGCCGCGCGTTCGAAATTCAGAGCGTCGGAAGCTTCCTGCATTTTCTCCTTCAAAAAAGGAACAAGATCTCCGCTCTTGCCGTTCAGAAGGCGGATCGCTTCATCGATATATGCATGGTACTGCTCGCGCGTGACGGTTCCGTTGCACGGAGCGCAGCATTTACCGATGTGATAAAGCAGGCAGGGTCGTTCGCCGCGGCTCTGCATTTTGTTGATGCTCTTTTTGCAGTGTCGAAGCGGATAAAGATCATAAACGAGCCGCAGTTCCTCCTGCACGGAAGGACCGACGATATACGGACCGAGATATGCAGCGCCGTCCTGTTTGACGCGTCGCACGATTTCAATGCGCGGGAAGTCCTGCCTTAAGTCGATGCGAAAGTATGGGAAGTGCTTATCATCCTTCAAAAGAATGTTGTACTTCGGCTGAAACTGTTTGATCAGATTGCTTTCCAAAGACAGTGCTTCAACTTCGCTGTGGACCTCGATGGTTTCGAAATCCGCAATATGCGATACCATAGCAAGCACTTTCGGAGAATGATTCTTATTCGAACGAAAATACTGACGAACACGGTTCTTCAGGATCTTTGCCTTGCCGACATAGATGACCGTGCCCGTTTCATCAAGCATTTTGTATACGCCCGGCTTCTCGGGAAGCAGTGCGATCTTATCTTCCAATAAAGTATTCATTTGCGATCTTCGGATACAGCGCCCGCCTGCAAAAGCATTTCATACAGGATCGGAGCGGGCAGCCCGATCACGTTGAAATAGTTCCCTTCGATCGATTCGACGAACACGCAGCCGAGACCCTGTACACCGTATGAACCTGCCTTATCCAAGGGCTCTCCGGTCGAAACATACCAGCGGATCTCACGGTCGGTCATCTTACGGAATGTCACGTGAGTTGCAACATATCGGACGTCTTCGTATCCGCGCTTCAGAACCGCAAGACCGGTAAATACGGTATGTGACCGTCCCTGCATGCGATGCAGCGTTCGGATCGCTTCTTCCTCGGACTTCGGCTTTCCGATAATCTCGTCGTCCTGGTATACGACGGTATCAGCGCCGATCACGCATGCGTCGGGATGCAGACGAAGCGCGAACTCCGCCTTTTGCTTTGCAAGATGCATCACGGTTTCGGAGCAGGACAGCCCGTCAGGAACGCATTCCGGTTCGGTACAGACTTCCGTCCCACAGGGGATGCCCATCCACCGCATGACCTCATGCCGCCTCGGTGACTGTGAAGCAAGAATCAGTTCCATGTGCCCTCCCAAATCAGCCCGACAGGGCAATGATCGCTGCCGTAAACCCGGTTATAGATCAACGCATCGGAAACCAGCGCGGCATCCGACTTCCTGACGAGAAAATAGTCGATACGCCATCCGGCATTATGCTCTCTTGCGTGAAAACGATAGCTCCACCAGGAATATGCGCCTTTCAGATCGGGGTATTTGAAGCGGAAGGTATCAAGGAATCCGCTGTCGAGAAGCTCGGAAAACATCTCGCGCTCTTCATCGGAAAATCCTGCGTTGCCCCGGTTCGGACCGGGATTCTTGAGATCGATTTCCTGATGCGCGACGTTCAGGTCTCCGCAATAGATGACGGGCTTCTTTGATGCGAGCGCACAAAGATAATCCCGGATCGCATGCTCCCATTCCGTACGGAAAGAAAGCCGCTTCAGCCCTTCCTGCGCGTTCGGCACGTATGCTGTCACAAACGTAAAGCCGGGATATTCCAGCGTGATCGTGCGTCCCTCGGCGTCGAACCGGTCGTCGCCGATGCCGAGATGCACCGAGTCGGGCTCACGTTTCGTAAACACTGCGGTGCCGGAATACCCTTTCTTTTGCGCGCTGAAGTAGTATGTGCAGTATCCTTCCGGTACAAAGGTGACCTGTTCCGGCTGCAGTTTGGTTTCCTGCAGCGCTAAAATATCCGGAGATTCCGTTGACAGAAACTCTGCGAACCCCTTTTCGAGACAGGCGCGAAGCCCGTTTACATTCCAACTGATCAGTTTCATAACTGTATTATATATTGGTTTGAACATATTGACAAGTGAAATTATAAATGATAGCATATATGTATCAAATGAAACGGAAATAAGGAATTGAGTACGGTTTTAAATGCGGAGCGCTATGCGAAGCAATTAACGAACACGATCCTGTTTGAACACGTTCCGGAAAAGCAGATCCGTTCCTGGCTGAATGACTCGGGAGTATGCATCGAAGAACATCAAACGGGGGACTATTTGTTCAGACGCACCGATACGGCAGATCGTCTCGGCATTGTATTGCGCGGCTCTGCCGACGTCGCAAGAATGAGTGAAGACGGCATGATGCATATGAGTACGCTCAGGAAGAACGATCTCTACGGAGCGGCGTCTCTGTTCGGCAAAGATACGGGATACGTGACCGACATTTGCTGCAATGAACGCGTGCGCGTGCTGATTATCAGCGAGGATGAACTGCTGTCCTTGCTGTCGCAGAATACAACCGTGCTGAAAAACTACCTGCGGTATTTGAACGAGCGGATCCGCTTCCTCAGCAAACGACTCGATGCGTTTTCCAAGAATACAGTCGCAGCGAAGCTTATGACATTTTTGACGTCTGAAGCGAAGGACGGCGTCTGCTCCGTCAGGAACTATACAAAGCTCTCGGAAATGCTGTGCCTGAGCCGCGCCACCTTGTACCGTGCTTTGGACGCTTTGGAGGCTTCCGGCAAAATAAAAAGAGACAAAAAGAATATCATACTCATGGAGGAATCATAACTATGAAAAAGACCATCATCATGTTGCTGACATTGACCCTCGTGCTGACCGCTTTCGCATGCGCGAAACAGGAAGCAGAACCGACCGAACCGGTGCGCGTTGCTGCA
>ONMC01000141.1 GCA_900318745.1 uncultured Eubacteriales bacterium | reverse complement strand
TAGTGGATTCAGTCGTTTCTTGCTTTTTTACAGCGGCAGATCCTTTTTGCGGAAGCGAATGCTGCCGATGACGTAGCACACGCAGCCGATCGCCGCGAGTATGCAGAACTTCCAGATAAACGCCGTTGTTCCGTCCAGAATCGAGATCGGATCGAACAGCGTGATGATGGAAACGTAGTTAAAGGTATTGAGCGCGTCCATACGAATGATCGACGGCAGGATCGACGAGCCGAACAGACCGAGCATGGTCGCTACCAGGAAGAACATCGAAAGTCCGCCGCCGAGTCCCATTGCGTGTTTGCTCCGGTCAAACCAGCAGGAAGTGAGGAAGCAAATGCCGCTCATAGCGAACATCACGAGAAACGCGCCGAGATTGAGAAGCAGCAGCTTCTGCCAATTAAGCCCCGTTTCCACGTTCACGATCGACAGACACACGATGCTGGTGATCGCCGTGCACAGGAACATAACGAAAAGTGAACCGATCAGATATGCACTTTGAGTAAAGGTCACGGAGCGCCGCTTGGTGGAAGTGGAAAGGACGTACGCCATAGAGCCGCTGTCCACCTGTCCGGCGATGAGAGCGTTGGAGGTCATGATCATATAAATGATCGGCAGCAGCAGACCCGCCATCTTGAAAAAGATGGAGCCCACAAGAATACCGTACATATCCATCTGCCCGATTTCGTCAAGAGCGTCGGACACCTCCTGCGGCAGGCTTGCAAGCAGGCTGTTTGTTACCTGCGCTTTAAGTTCTTCTTTTACGGATTCGACGGTCTGCCCGTCCTTCATATTGTCAAGCCTGTATTCCAAGTTGGCGCGGTAATCAACGATCGCCGCCATAGCGATGTCCTTTACGTTGCCGTAATCCGAAAAGCCGAACTCGTCGTATTGTTCCTTGGTCACGCCGTAGTCGGAAAGGGTGTCCAGAACGGCCTGTATGTTTTCCTCAGCAACCATATTGCCCGCCATAAAGGGCGCGCAGTTGTTCATAACGTATTTTTGCCGTTCCTCCGGATGGATGCTTTCGTTGATATTTGCGAGAAGATCGGTGTAATGTACGATAGGCGCATCGTGCTCCTTGTAAAAATCATCGAACATGTACGTTCCGTCCTCCTGCATGGGGTTGAGAACGTAAAACACCACGCCCTGTACTTCCTTTGCCTCCTGCGATTCGGCTTCATAACCGAGACTGCTGATAAGCCCCGGCACATAGACTTCCTGGAGTTCCTTCGCCGCTGCGGCATACGCCGCCATGCTTGCCGTTCCCGCCGCCTGTTCCTCAGGCATGCCGCCGGTCAGGGCGCCCACGTATGCGGTCTGGTATTCCTTTAGAAACGTCTCGTCGAAATGCTCCATAGCGCCGTTGCCGATCTCATAGTAATTCAACGCCTTATCCTGTAATGCCGAACGCATTTCTCCTTCAATGATGGTATTTTGTAGGGCGTCTTTGGTTTCGCTGATGTCGCCTCTACCCGAAATAAGCATCACGCAGGACAGCATAAAGCACACGGCGACGGTGATGATGAGCCACATAGTCCCGTTTGCCTTGCAGGACTGTTTGAATAACGATTTACTGAACATGAGTATCTGCCTCCTTGTTTCTGCCGAGCTTCTCGCGGAAATACTTGTCGAGATTGTATTTGACCTCAGATATAAAATGCACGTCCGTGCCTTTCAGCGCACGGAACAGATCGTTGATCCGGTCCCCGGATAACGCCACGGTGACCTGTCGGTATTTCGGCTGATCGCGCACGATATCAAAATCAAGCTTTTTGAATTTTTCGTAATCCTCGCCGTTCACAAACTCGACTTTGTATTCCCGTACCTTCGGGTTGCGGATATCCTCCATATCCACGATATGTTCGATCCTGCCGCCCGCGATCAGCGCCACGCGGTCACAAGTCGCCTCCAGCTCCTCGAACATATGACTGCTCATAAAGATCGTTTTGCCTTTTCGGTGCTCTTCCTTGATGATTTCAAGGAACGAATCCCGCATCAGCGGATCAAGGCCCGTTGTAGGCTCATCGAGAATGATGATCTCCGGGTCCGCCATCAGCGCCGCGACGACGGCGGTCTTTTGCTTCATACCCTTGCTCATGCGTTTGAGCGACGCACGCGGATCGAGCTGAAGCCGTTTGATCAGTTCCTCTGCGTAGGACATATCCTTAAGTCCAAGGAAATCCGCCTGGCTTTTCAGAAACGCCGTTCCGGTCGAAAGATCCGGGAAAGCGATCTCGCCGGGTACATAGCCGATATCCCGTATGTATTCGCTGGAATGCTTCCATGCCTCCAACCCGTTCACATAGGCGCCGCCGCTCGTGGGCTGCACAAACCCCATGATATGGCGGATGGTCGTGGTCTTTCCGCTGCCGTTGGTGCCGGCAAAGCCGACCATTTCGCCTTTGGCAATCGACAAATTGATATCAAAGACGCCCCGTCCCTCGCCGTAATCTTTCGTGAGGTTTTTGATTTCGATCACAGAACTCATTTTTGCAAAGCACCTCCGAAATCCTTATCTTCCTTGTAGTATTTCATAAAATAGTCTTCCAGCGTTTCTTTCAGGTGAGTGAAACCGCATACGGAATAAGCGGAAAGAGTCCCGATGACGCTGTTGATATACGCGTCGTCCGTGGCTACCACCAGGCTGTTGTTTTCAGCGTCGCGCTCGATGATTTTCAGTTCTTCCTGATTGCTGTTTTCCGCTATAAAGCGGTCATAGTCGGTTTTCGAGTCGAAACTGACGCGATAGTTCTTTTGCGAAGCGTGCCGCAGATCGTCTGCCACAAAGTCCGAAACAATCTTTCCGTCCTTAATAATGGCGATCCTGTCGCAGGTGGCGTCCACCTCGGAGAAAATATGACTGGAAAGAAGGATCGTTTTGCCCCGCTTTTTCTCGTTTTTCAGGTAGTCGATAAAGACGTCCTGCATCACCGGGTCAAGTCCGCTGGTCGGTTCGTCGAGGATCAGAACGTCGGGATCGTTCATAAACGCCGTCACAACGGCGAGCTTTCGTTTGACCCCGAGACTCATCCGCTTGGTATCGCCGGACGGATCCAGCTCAAACAGGCCAAGCAGTTCATCCAGCTTTTTCTTATTCCGGTGCCCCTGCATATCCTGCATCATGCGCAGAAACTCCCAGCCGGTAAGGCCTGCAGGCAGCGCTATCTCTCCGGGGATATAGCCGACCGATTTCAGTATTTTATCATATTGGTGAAACGACTCTTTCGCGAATATCCGCGTCTCGCCGCTGTCGGGTTTTGAGAAGCCCATCAGGTGCCGGATCGTAGTGGATTTTCCGGCGCCGTTCGGTCCCAGAAAGCCGAACACCTCGCCTTTTTCGACCTGAAAGGACACGTCAAACACGCCGCGTCCGAAGCCGTAGTCCTTTGTCAGATGCTTCACATCAATTACACTCATCTGCAAGACCTCCTTTGATGTGTGGAACTAAGTATAACCGTAAAAACTAAACTGAAAAGAAAGTCAGGTTCTTTTGTCAAAGTTTCTGCCGCAGTGAGGGCAGTGTATTGAAATTGTCCTGCCCTTATGCAGATAAGATTTTCATCGCCTATTTTGTGGCCTCGTATTTGAACGCCGTGGCCGAGGCTGGAAAAGCGAAGCGCCCTGTGCTTATGGCCGCCAACTGCTGGCTGGACAAGGGCGAGGTCGCGGGCAAATTCCCCAGCGGCGGCCCTGTCTCCCGTGTGATGGAGGTCTGACAGTATGAATAGGGGCTACCTTTTTTCGGCAACCCCAGTTAAGTTAGTGTTGAAAGGGATCAAATCACATGGTATTCCTTCAGCAGTTTTTCCACGTCGGTTCCTTTGATGAAGTCAAGCGCTTTGCTGACAGCAATCTTTTCTTTGAAGCCCAGCTTCATCTCCGTGAGTGGCTTGCCATC
>ONMC01000142.1 GCA_900318745.1 uncultured Eubacteriales bacterium | reverse complement strand
GGATAAACTTGGTCGGATAGTTTTTCTTGAGCGCCCGGAAAATCTCCATGTTTTCGGCGACGCTGTGATCCGAAAGCTGCTCGACGTTCTTGAATCCGACGATGCTGCCGTTATCCCCGGTGATCGCGGAAAAGCGCGGCGACGCCTCGTGAATGTCAAACGAGCAGATGGTCTTGAAGCAGACCCCTGCCCAGCCCGCCTCGAACGCCCGGGCGCACATGTCGTACGTGCTTGCCACGACCGAAGAGGACAGAAAGAACGGGTTCTCGAGAGGAATACCGCAAAAATCCGTTCTGAGGATCGATTCGTCCTTCGGCAGCGGCTCATCCAGATACGGGCGCACCTCGTCGTGCAGCCGCGTTAAAAGATCCCGGATCGGCACCTCATGCGGACGCACGCATGCGGCTTCGCACGGTGCGTCGCAGCCGATGCAGGGATTTCCTCCCGGAAAACGCAGCGCCGCCGCGCGTTCGTCGTCAAACCAGATGCTGCGCAGAAGCGCCGCCGGATCGCAATGCCTGCAGGCTGCCGAGCACGGAGCATTATCGCAAAGCGCGCAGCGGATCATATCGGAACGCCGGATGACTTTTTCAGATAGCATGTTCTTTACCTCTGTCCTGTTTATTGACCATTCAAACACATTCCGAAGCAGCCGGTCAGGCGCCTCGTCTTATGAATCCTGCCGGACTTCGGCAAAGAACGCCGCCGTCCTGTCCGCCACGTTCTGCTTCAGGTTGGTAAAGAAGAACATATAATCATACAGGTGATACGCCCCCTCGGGAAAGATGTCCAGACCGGGCGGATAATCCTCTGTTCTCACATCCGTCACCACCAGCTCGCCGCGGGATCCGATATACGCGCCGCAAAGCGCGGGGATCGGCTCTGCTCCGGCGTCCATGACCGCGCCCAGATTCAGCGACCGGTCGGCGGGCGTTCCGTCGGTCTTCCAGTTCAGCGGATTGATGGACAACGCCTTGATCCCCGCCGGAATGATAATGGTTTCGGTCAGCGTTCCGTCTTCACAGTCGAAGCTGATCACCGTACCCGGATCCAACTCTCCTTGGGCAGGAACGATCTGCGGATAGTCCTCAACATCCTGTTCCGTCACCGCCCACCCGAGCGCGTACACGGCAATCAGTTTTGACCGCAAGGCATTCCCTTCCGCCGTATCGCCGTAGTATTCTTTCAGCAGTTCCAGGCACATTTCTCCCCCTTGGGAGAAACCCGCCAATATGAGCGGTCTGCCGCCGTTCTCATGATCGAGATACCAACGGAAGGCAGCGGAAACGTCCCGATACGCGACGGCCTTCGCCTTTTCCCGCTCCGATTCATCAAACCGGTAGGCATTGATGGACATTTGCCGGTAATAGGGGGAATACAGCCGTCCTGTTTCGGAAAAGATGCCTTTCTCCAAATCCAAAGCATAGATGAATCTGGATTTCAGCTTTTCGTTGAGGTCAAAGGCGTTGCTTTCACTCTTGGTGTCCACGGTGGGACAGATGATGAACACGTCCGCGTCCTTGCCCTCACCCAAAGCAAAATACGCCCAGGCGTCCGGATCGTTATAGTCCGGCGCCCCTGTTTCCGGCGCAGATGCAGGCGATACGGCCGGAGCAGGCTCCGCTGTCGGGATCGGCTCCGCGGTCGCCTCGGTCCGGGCCGTATCCAAGGGCGACGCAGAAGGGATAACCGCCGTATCCGCTTTCTTTTGCGCGTTGATCCGCCAGGCAATGCCAATTGCCGCCAGGACGACAATCACCGCGATCAGTAATACGATCCAAGTTCTTTTGCGCATAGTTCCTCCTGTCTGTTCAGACATTTTACGCATCAGGATAGATCCGTCAGCTTCAGCTTTTTCGGACGATATAGTACCCGATTCCGCAGCCCAAAGCGACGCCCAAGAGAATGCCGATCACAGTGGTAACCGCCGTCTCGCGCAACAGATAGCCGATCAGCTCTTTTACCGTAAAGCCATTGATCCGCATGATGATGAGCTCGCGCTTTTTCTGCAGGACAAAGGTATTGGTCAGGTTCAGCAATACCACGCCCGCCATGATCGCCGCAATCGCGATCAGCAGCGCGTCGACGGAATTGATCGAGGCGGTCGCCGCCTCAAACGCGGTGCGGTTGCCGGCGGACGGCGTCCATGAGACGAGTCCCCAGGTTTCATCGAGCGCGGTCAGCAGCGCGTCTTGATCCGCGCCGTTCAGCCGTACGAAAAACGTGTTGGGCGTGAAATCTTTGCCAAACTGCGACGCATAATAATCGCCGCTCATCACGATTGTCAGACCGATATAGTTTTTGAACACCCCTGCAACTCTGACCGTTGCCGCGTCCGAAAGCCCGATCATCAGCTTGATTTCGCTGCCCACGCTGAGCCCTTCGGTCTCCGCCAGACGCTGATAAATATAGACGCCTTCGTCCGTGGGCGACAGCGGCTGACCGGTTTTCCAATCGAGCAGGCGATGCATGGAATGGATCTCATTCACATCGCCGCAAAGCAGTGTGGCAAGCCCCATGCTCTCGGTTTCCACAATGACTTCGGTTCGGTACAGCTTGATGCTATCCACGCCGGCACTGTCGAAAATGCTCTGCATCTCCTCCTCGACATAGGACTGATATTCCACCGAGGCGTCATAGGCGAGAATCTCGCTGTCCTGCCGTTCGGTGCAGTTGTTGACCGCGCTTTTCAGCGTAAAGCCGATGCCGATCATGGCACAGCAGCCGAGAATGCTCACGACGGTCAGGGTGACGCGCTTCCAATCGGACCGGATGTTGCGCAGAATCAACCTCGCATACAGTCCAAGCACATGTTTTTTGCCTGTCTGCGCCTTGCGCGAAGCCAAAGGAACCGGCGGCATCATCAGCGCATTTGCGGATTCCTTTATCAGTCTTCGGCAGGAAAGCCAAACCGCGCCGACCGAAAGGATGATCCCTGCTAAAAGCACAAGCAGCACAAGTCCCCAATCAAACAGCGGTGCGGAAAGATCGACGGCAAAGGACTCGTTATAGTTGTTCAGTGCAACGCCCTCCATAAAGAACCGCGCGGCAAGACTGCCGAGGATTGTTCCGATGACCACGGCAGAGACGGCGAACAACAGATACTTTTGCAGGATTTCACGGTTGTAAAAGCCGAGCGCCTTGACCGTGCCGACCTGCGTGCGCTGCTCGTTGACCATTTTGCCGATCGTCGCAAGGATGGTCAGCGCGCCGATCACGATAAACATCAGCCCGAAGTTCATCTGAATGGCGCGCAGCGTTTCGCTGCACGTTTGAATCTGCACAAAGCCGATGTTCCCGCGTTCATCCACGACGATCCAGCGGCACGGCGCCATATTTTCGATGGATTCGTGATACGCTGCGTAGCTTTCAAATCTCGACTCCAAGTAGGCAATCTGATCTTCGTCCGGCGGCGTTTCCTGCCGCGCGCGTTCCAGATCCTCCCGGTTCGCCTGCTCCATGGCGTCGATCTGCGCATGTGCCGCTTCTTTTACGGCGGCGTCCGTTTTCGGCGTTTCCGCAACGGCAAGCATCTCGATCCGGTCGATCACGGTCGAAACGACCTTCTTATGTGCTTCGGAAAAGCGATTGCCACGAGCGCCTTCCACCGCGACCTCCGCCTTCATGCACGCGCCGTGCAGCGTTTCAAGATCGAACGCTTCCTTTGTAACGATGACATACGGCGTCTGCGCAAAGGTTGTGCTGAGATGATCCGGATGCAGAACCACGCCGGTGACGAGAAACTCGTGGTAGATCATGTATTGTCCGGCGTCGTCGGTCATGGAATAATCGCCGATCCGGTCGCCGATCACGAGGTGCAGCGCTTCGGCAAGGCTCTGTTCGATCGCGCATTCGTCTTCGTTTTCCGGCAGCCGTCCTTCCAGTACCTCAGGGACGCTGACGTGTTTGCCGGCGGTGACGAAAGCCGCATCCGCGTACTGTTCGTCATGACCGATCGAAGCGCCGGCCTGCCAGACCGGATCTACCGCCTGTACGCCGTCCAACGCCTTGAGCGCTGCGATATTCTCTTCCGAAATCAGCAGTGTTGAAATGACCTCAATATTGCGGAAGCGCATGGAATCATACGCGTCCGTGCCGTTGCGCATGATCGCCTTGCTTGCAAAACCGATGCTGAGAAAGATCGACGTGCCTAAAAGCGCGATCAAAACGACGGACAGATAGGATACGATTCTCTTTTTGATATTTCGGATCGCGTCCAAAAACTGCGTTTTTTTCATAGCGGATCACCAGACCAATTCTTCTGCGTGTACCGGGTGCAGGTTTTTCTTGATGCTTGCGATCCTGCCGTTTCGCATCTTCACCACGCGATCCGCCATTTTCGCGATCTCCGAGTTGTGCGTAACCATCATGACCGTCGCACCCTGATTGCGGACGATGTCTTCAATGACAGACAGAACTTCAATGCTCGTGGTATAGTCGAGCGCCGCCGTCGGCTCGTCGGCAAAGATCAGCTTCGGACGCTTCACGATCGCGCGCGCGATCGACACGCGCTGCTGCTGTCCGCCGGACATCTGACCGGGATAATTGTTGGCGCGGGAAGTTAAACCGACCTTTTCGATCGCCTCCTCCGCAGGCATCGGGTCTTTGACCAGTTCCGCAATAAACTGCACGTTTTCGAGCGCGGTGAGGTTCGGCATCAGATTATACGCCTGGAAAATGAAGCCGATGTACTCGCGCCGGTACTGCGTCAGCTCCGCGTCGGACGGATGCGAGAAGTCTTTGCCCTCCACGATCAGCTCGCCGTCGGTCAGAAAGTCCATGCCGCCCACGATGTTCATCATCGTGGATTTGCCGCAGCCGGATTCGCCGAGCACGACCACAAACTCGTTCTTATAAATGTCGAGATTGACGCCCTTCAAAACCTTCAGCACGCCGTCGCCGGACGGAAACTCTTTGGTGATGTTCTTTAGCGACGCAAGCACTTCCTTCTGTTCGCCGAGGTCGACGATCAGTCCCTTTTCGTCGATCGTGATCGCCGCCAGCGACGCCATGCGTTCGCAAAGCTTAAGCTCTTCCGCGTCGTACAGCGTACCGTCCTTTTTGTTGACGATCTGCACGCAGCCGATGACCTCGTGCAGATTGTTCAGCGGGACGCAGATCATGGTCTTGGTGACGAGTCCGTTATCGTCGAACACCGAGCCGTCGAAACGCGCGTCGCTTGCCGCGTCCTCCACGATGACGGATTTGCCGGTCTCGGTGACGACGCCCTCGATGCCGAGCCCGTTTTCCACGGTGATGTTGGAAATGTCGGCAGGGCCGATATGGAACATCGGGCTCAACCGATCCGTTTTCGAATCGAGAAGCCAGATCGCGCCCGCTTCGCTGTTCAGCGTTTTGACAATGATCTCCAGACTTCCGGACAGCGCATCGTCGAGGTTATCTACCTCGAGGAGCTGTTCCATGATCTGCCACGTTGCTTTTGTAAATCGTTTTTCCTCCGCCATTTGCGATACCCCTCTCGTTCCTTTTCTTTATTCGATCGTCAGAATGTCCGCGAAACCGGTGACCTCAAAGATCTCCATGATGATCTCGTTTGCGTTTTTGACCTTCATGCTGCCCTGCCGGTTCATCGTCTTCTGTGTCGCAAGCAGCACGCGAAGCCCTGCGGATGAAATATAATCCAGCCTTTCGAAATCGAAGGTCAGTTCCTCGACGCCCTCGAGCGCAGTTTTCAGCGCCGCTTCGAGCTCCGGTGCTGTGTTCGTATCCAGCCGTCCGGAAAGCGCGAC
>ONMC01000178.1 GCA_900318745.1 uncultured Eubacteriales bacterium | reverse complement strand
ACGGTCGTAAGTCCGAAGCAGCGCCGCATAGGTATCGATGCGCTCCTGCACCTCGCCGAGCTTGCGCTCGCCCTCGGTCTCCGCTTCCTTAACGATGTCCCGTGCGTTGCGGTATGCGTCATCGACCAGATTCTCGGCGTCGCGCTTTGCCGCATCGGTATCGATCTGCGCCTGTTCCAGCATGGCGACCGCTTTTTTCTGCGCATCGTCGACCAGCTTGTCCGCTGCGGCGGTCGCTTCGCTGATCGCACGTCCGATGCCGCTTTCCCTGCGTTCCACATCCGCGATGCGTTCCGCATACGACGTGTTTTCCGCCGTCAGCCCCGTGATCTTCTGCTCCAGTTCCGCGATCAAAAGGCGCTGCTGTTCGATCATGCGCTTCTTTTTGCCAAACATCTTAAACCTCCAAGCTTCCCTGCTGCACCGTCGTCGGGACGGGATAATCCAAGTGCCGGTATGCATCCGGCAATACCACTCTGCCGCGCGTGGTGCGCGCAATGAATCCGAGCTTTAAGAGATACGGTTCGTACACGTCCTCGACGGTCCCCGCATCTTCGCCCGTGTAAGCGGCGATCGTGTCGAGTCCGACGGGACCGCCCTTGAAGATCTCGATCATAGCCGTCAGCATTTTGCGGTCGACCGCGTCCAGCCCCAACTCGTCGATCTTCAGCATCGAAAGCGCGCCCTGTGCCGTTTTGAGGTCGATCACGCCTTCGCCGCGCACCTGCGAATAGTCGCGCACGCGCCGCAGAAGACGGTTTGCGATACGCGGCGTTCCGCGTGAGCGGGAAGCGATCTCCAGAGCGCCTTCCTCGTCGATCTCGATGCGCAGAATATCCGCGCTTCGCACGACGATCTCCTTTAGGCTTTCCGGCGTGTACAGTTCAAGCTGCTCCTTGATGCCGAAACGGTCCCGCAGCGGAGAGGACAGCATGCCGAGCCGCGTCGTTGCGCCGATCAGCGTAAACCGCGGCAGGTCTATGCGAACGCTCCGCGCGCCGGGGCCTTTGCCGATGATGATATCGATCGCAAAGTCCTCCATCGCGGGATACAGTACTTCCTCAACATTCGGGTTCAGCCGATGGATCTCGTCGATAAACAGCACGTCGCCCGGTCCGAGGTTTGTGAGAAGCGCTGCAAGATCGCCCGCATGGGTGATCGCCGGACCGCTTGTGACGCGTAAGCTTACGCCCATCTCATTGGCGATGATGCCCGCAAGCGTCGTCTTGCCGAGACCCGGCGGTCCGTACAGCAGCGCATGGTCGAGCGATTCGCCGCGCGCCTTCGCCGCTTCAATATAGATCTGCATATGCTCCTTCACGCTCTCCTGTCCGATGTACTCGGATAGGAAGTGCGGTCGGATGCTGTATTCGTTTTTTGCGTCTTCCTCCTGCAGCGAGGATGAGATCAGTCGATCGTCCTGCATGTATTACCCCTTTACCATGCTCCGCAAAGCTTTTGTGATGAGTTCCTCAACGCTGTTTGCATCCTTGATCTTGGCAACCGCGCGCGAGGCGGTCAGTCCGTCATAACCGAGCGAGGTCAGAGCGGCAACCGCTTCGGTCTGCATACCCGGCAGCGACGGTTTCGTTTCGTCCTTCTTCACCGGCGCCATGCCGACGGATTCGGAACGGATCGATTCCTGCAGTTCCAGAATCACACGCTGTGCCGTCTTGCGTCCCATACCGACCACACGGTCGAACGCCGCCGGATTATCGGTCACGATCGCGGCGCGCACGTCGTCCGGCGTCATCGTCGAAAGCACGGAAATTGCAAGCTTCGGTCCGACGCGTGAAACGTTCAAAAGCTTTCGGAACATATCACGCTCCTCCGGATCGTGAAAGCCGTACAGCGCCTGCACGCCCTCTGCAAGATGCAGATGCGTATAGAGCTTTGCTTCCTCGCCGAGGATCAGCGTTTTCAGCGTGATCGTGCTGCAGAACAGTTCGTAGCCGACGCCGCCCGCTTCGACGATCGCGCGATCGGCGCTCGTTTCATCCACGATTCCCTTAATATATGCGTACATAAGTCCTCCTACCGGATCCGGTATTCTTCCTGTGCCGGTCCCGCATGAAACGCGAGGCACAGCGCCGCCGCGAGCGCGTCCGCCGCATCGTCCGGCTTCGGCTCGGTTTTCAGCCCGAGCAGCACGCGGATCATCTGGTGCGTAAAGGTCAGTTTGGAAAAGGACCAGCGAAAGTCTGCTTTTTTCCGCAACGCATCCGTATAGCCGAAAGCGCCGCCGATGACAAAGGTAATATGGCTGACGCCCTGAACTGCCAGCGCATCCATTTTTTCCGCCAGTTCCGGACTGGTAATCTGTTTTCCCTGCAAGTCCAGCAGTATTACATAGGAATGCTCCGGGATGATGGACAGCAGTCGTTGTGTTTCTTTTTCCAGCACCTGCTCCCGTTCTGCTTCCGAAGGCTCCTGTGGCATTTTTTCTTCGTTAATGCTTATAAGCTCCAATTTGCAGAAGGATTGCAGCCGTTTTACATATTCATCCATGGCTGCCGTCAGATATTTTTCTTTCAGTTTGCCTACGCATGCAATGGTAATTTTCATAGTGTTCACCGTTAAAAA
>ONMC01000143.1 GCA_900318745.1 uncultured Eubacteriales bacterium | reverse complement strand
CCGTACTTGGCGGTCATCTCAAACAGCAGCTTGTTGTTCTCGGTCTCGCTCCAGTCGAAGTCGCGCGTGATCGAGTACGTGGGGATCGGGTACTGGAAGCCGCGGCCGTTGGCGTCGCCCTCGATCATGACCTCGATGAACGCCTTGTTGACCATGTCCATTTCCTTCTTGCAGTCGCCGTAGGTGAAGTCCATCTCCTTGCCGCCGACGATCGCGGGCAGGTTCTCGAGGTCCTTCGGAACCGTCCAGTCGAGGGTGATGTTGGAAAACGGCGCCTGCGTGCCCCAGCGGGACGGCGTGTTGACGCCGTAGATGAACGACTGCACGCACTGCTTGACTTCCTTCTGGCTGAGGTTATCGACCTTGACAAACGGCGCGAGATAGGTGTCGAACGAGGAGAACGCCTGCGCGCCCGCCCATTCGTTCTGCATGATGCCGAGGAAGTTGACC
The DNA here is from genome assembly GCA_900318745.1 of uncultured Eubacteriales bacterium. Taxonomy (GTDB): domain Bacteria; phylum Bacillota; class Clostridia; order Christensenellales; family CAG-138; genus UBA3792. The sequence continues at coordinate 3,363 of ONMC01000143.1, read as the reverse complement.
ATCTGGTTGCACAGCGTGGAAAGATGGCTTGCCGGCGAGGACGTGATCTTGCCCGGAACGCCGCCGAGACCCTCCTGGATCAGCTGCTTTAAGCTCCAGCCCGCGCAGTAGCCGGTGAGCATGGAAAGGTCGTGCAGATGGATCGCGCCGGAACGGTGCGCGTTCGCGATCTCGCTGTCATAGATCTCGGACAGCCAGTAGTTCGCGGTGATCGCGCCGGAGTTCGAAAGGATCAGACCGCCGACCGAATACGTGACCGTCGAGTTCTCCTTGACGCGCCAGTCGTTGATCTGCAGATAGTTGTCCACGAGGTCCTTGTAGTTCAGCATCGTGGAGTTGATGTTGCGGACCTTCTCGCGCTGTTTGCGGTAGAGGATGTACGCCTTTGCAACATCCGCATAGCCGGACTCGGACAGCACCTTTTCCACGCTGTCCTGGATCTCTTCGACCGTGATCCGGCCGTCTCTGATCTTGCTCTCATAATCGGACGTAACGTGCAGCGCCAGCAGCTCGATCACGCTCGGATGATACTGCTTGTGCGTCGCCTCAAACGCCTTTGTGATGGCGGCCGTGATCTTCTGAATCGAAAAATCCGCGATCTGTCCGTCTCTCTTGATAACCTGATACATAAAAAATCCCCCTCATCGGTATCTTTGTCATAAATCCTTGCGGCTGCTGCGCATCTGCGCGGCAACCGAGCATGGCAATTGTACCGCAGGGGAGAAAAAAAGTCAATATCTTGTGGTGATTGTTAACAAATCCTACAATATGTTGTATTTATTCAATGTATATACAAGGAACGATATGCGCCGCGCAAAAACGTGAAAATGCAGATTATATGCCCCTCAGCGCCGTGTTCTGTACGGTTTTACGGACAACTGCGGCATAGGTTTCCATACATTCTCTTGTGGGTGCATGGAAGTTTTCGTACACAACCGTATCGCGATCCGTAAACGCTTGCAGGTAGTATGCCTTCGCGCCGGCGATCCACCCGGCGATCGCCTCAAAGTCCCGTACCGTGTGCAATTCGTCGACGACGGTCGTGCGGAACTCGTAATCGATCCCGGCGTTCATCAGCAGACGGATGCTCTCGTCGATCGGTTTCAGATCTATTTTTTCCAGACCGCAGGTATGCGCATAATTTTCCGGTCCCGCCTTGATGTCCATCGCCACGTAGTCGAGAAGTCCCTCGTCGAGCATGGCTTTCAGCCGGTCGGGATGCATGCCGTTCGTGTCGAGCTTGATCGGGTATCCCATCGATTTGATCTTGCGAAGCAGATCGGGAAGGTCCCTTCGAAGCGTCGGCTCGCCGCCCGTGAACGCAACGCCTTCTAAAAGCCCCTTGCGCTTTTCCAAAAATGCAAGCAGCTCGTTCTCGTCCATGACCGGTTCGGCGGTGCCGTCGATCAGCTCCGCGTTGTGACAGAACGGGCAGCGAAGGTCGCACCCGCCCAGAAACACCGTGCATGCCACGCGTCCGGGAAAGTCCAGCAGCGTCATTTTTTGCAGTCCGTGAATGTTCATACTGTTTCTCCTATCTTTCATGTCCGACAGGACAATTCATTCGCCGCAGGCAAAGCGCATGATCCCTGTCATTCTGACGAACACCGTGAGGAAGAATCTCAGAACGCAAACATGCTTTTCCGTTCAGAGATCCTTCGGCTGCGCCTCAGGATGACAAGCCTGTGCACGATTTGCGGCTGTGCCGCACATTTACACCGCGGCAAGGATATGCAGATTGCGGATGTCGCCGTCCGCGATCGAGTCGTTGACCGAATACGCGTGCTTTTCGAGATCGCCGCAGATCGCCTTGGTGAGTCCCTGCGCCTGCAGTTCGTCGATCACGTCCGCCGCGGTATCCTCGATCATGTCGTACTTGGACTCGGCAAGCGACGGCTCGTTGTCGGTCGAGAGCAAGTATTCCGCCGTTTCGGCAAGCAGCGAAAGCTTCGGCAACGCGCGCATCGCGCGAAAACTCCATTTGTAATACGGCTCGTAGACGTTGTTCAGAAGGAACGCCGCCGCCATCGTGTGCTGCACGAATTCGTGGACCGCAAGCTGCGCCGCGCCGGTCTCGCCGTGCGCAAGACATCGCCTGTAATTGTACTGCCCCGCCTGCGCCATCAAAAGCAGATGCCCCGCAAGCTTCTTTCTGCGCACATCCTCGGGATAGCGCGCAAGCCCTTCGCGGATGCGCGTGACCTCGCCGTACCCGTCGAAAAACAGCCTGCCGTTCGTCGCCTCCGCAAGCGCATGCTCCGGCACGGTCAGCCACTGCTGCACCGTCAGCACGCCGTCCGGCGAACCGACCTTGTCCTGAAAGACCTCCGCCGTGCGCAGAACGCCGTGCCGCGCGCCGCCGACCGGTGCGATCGCGCTGCGATGAAAGCCCAGAAACTCCTTCGGGAGCTTATAATACGCGCGTTCGAGCCGGAACGCCGTCTGACGGTCGACGACCGACTCGTCCGGCAGCAGGATGCACACGCCCGGTTCAAAGTCGTGGTCGGTCGAAACGCCGTCGTCAAAGCCGAAGCACTCCGATCCGCTGCCGAACAGACCGACCGCAAGGTACGGAAGGATGTCCAAAAACTGCTCGGACAGCATCGGTTTTACGCAGTCGGTATAGAAGCGTTCGGATAGCTCAAGCCCGTTCATAGATCGTCCTTGCCCTTTCGTTCAGATCGTTCGCTTCCGCGAACCAGCCGTAGTATTCAAACGTCGGCGCGCATTTTTCGCACACAAACGCGTAATAGCCGTCGCGCACGAGCGTCGGCGTATCCAGCAGCCGCTGCGCCGTTTCGAGATCCGAATCGATCGCTTCCGACGCATCTAAAAGCCCCAGTTCGGCTTCCGCGGCGTCTGCCATGTTGAGATACGTGATCGCCTGCTCCAGCGCGCCGTGCTCCGCGTGCTCCATCACGGCAAGCGCCTGCGCATAAAGCGCGTACGCCTCGGAAAACCGTCCGAGCGACACGAGCGTGAGCGCCATGTTGTTATACAGTCCGCCCAAAAGCGCCGGCTGAACGGACGGGATCGACTCATAGACCGCCTTCGCCCGCTCGAACAGCGCAAGCGCGCGTTCCTGTTCGCCGAACGCCTGACACGCGGTCGCAGCGTTGACATAGGTCGTGCCGGACGAGATCGTGCCGTCGAAGTCCATCTCGGTTTGCAGATGCAGCGCCGCATCGATCTCGGCAAGCGCCTTGTCGCGCTCCGCCGTTTTGCGATAGTGCCCGATCAGCTCGTTTCGGATCATCAGCTCGCCCTTTTGATCGCGACCGAGCTTTGCCTCCTCAAGCCAGTACAAAAGGTGCCGCTCCACGCCCGCATAGTCGCGGCGCGACATGTATTCGTCAACCTTTT
>ONMC01000144.1 GCA_900318745.1 uncultured Eubacteriales bacterium | reverse complement strand
TACATCGTTGATACGATGGAGAAGTGCGGTCTGCAGGAATACATGCTGCACCGGTATCCGCATCAGTTCTCCGGCGGTCAGCGTCAGCGTATCTGCATCGCGCGTGCACTTGCGGTACAGCCCAAATTCGTCGTTTGCGACGAGTGCGTCTCCGCATTGGACGTTTCGATTCAGTCGCAGATCATCAACCTGCTGCAGGAACTGAAAGAGAAGCAGAACCTGACGTACATGTTCATTTCGCATGACCTGTCCGTCGTCAAGTTCATTTCCGACCGTATCGCCGTTATGTACCTCGGCAACATCGTTGAACTGGCCGATAAGAAGACGATCTTCAGCGATCCGCGCCATCCGTACACCGTTGCGCTTCTGTCCTCGATCCCGACGACCGAAGCCGGTTCGGCTGATAAGGAACGCATCATTCTCGAAGGCAACATCCCGAGCCCCGTTAATCCGCCGGCCGGATGTAAGTTCTGCACCCGCTGCTACATGGCGCAGGATAAGTGCCGCAGAGTTGCTCCGCCGCTCGTTGAAGTCGAGCCCGGTCACTTCTGCGCCTGCCATTTCCCGGAGAGAAAGCTGGACGAGAACAAGAACTACCTGTTCGACGTGAAGACTACCAAGTCTGAGGCGTAACGATGCGCACTTCGGAAGAAAACCGAAAAGAAGCGTTGAGCGACGAAGAAGTCCAACTGGAAAAGCATGATATGCTTGCCCTGTGGCTGTCCGGCATTCTGACGATCGGCATCCCGTGCCTTGTACTGATCCTGATCATCGTAGGCATCACGGTGCTGCTGTTCGGACGGTTTCACTGATCGGACAAACTGATGTGTCATACGGGAACCGGGCTGCTGCCCGGTTCCTGTTTTTGAGCGGATGCACGCATGGACCGATCGACGGATGATGCACAAAAGCCGGATCGGGCGTCTGCAGCGCGTCTGCAGACGGTCGAAACGAAAAAAGTTTGCGGTTTGCAAAACTTTTTCGTTGACAAACGGCATGTGTTGTGATAACTTATTCAAGGTGCTCCCGTTGGGGGCTCGTTTTTGATGGAAAAACATTAGGAGGAGCATACAATGCGCGTTAAGATCACTTTGGCCTGCACCGAATGCAAGCAGAGAAATTACAATACCTTCAAGAACAAGAAGAACGACCCGGATCGTCTTGAGTTCAACAAGTACTGCCGTTTCTGCCGTAAGCACACTCTGCACAGAGAGTCCAAGTAACAGGAGAACAATATGGCAAACGTTCAGGAAATGAAAGCGGAGAAAGCGGCGAAGACGCTTCGTCTTCTCACGATTCTGCTGCTGATCGTCGGCATCGTCACCCTTGCGGTTACGGTGTATGATCTGGCGTCCGGTTCTTCCCTGCTGAAGCTGTTCGACGCACAGGCGGCGGAAACCGAAGCTGCTGTCGATACGAATCACGGCGGACTGATTGTTGCATCCGTTCTGCTGATCGTCGCTGCGGTCCTTTTGATCGTCGCAGCCGTCATGCAAATCTGGAAGAAGAACTATCGTGCATTCCAGTCGGCGCTGATCGCTTCGATCATCTTTGCGCTGTTCCCGCTGATCTTCTTCGCGGTCAACATCGGTGCGCATCTGTTTGCGCTGATCTATACCGTCCTGATCCTGGCGGCGATCGTGCTGGCGATCTTTGCGATGAAGTCGCGCTGGCAGGTCTACATTAAGGAAATGACCGGTGAGGTCAAGAAGCTGACGTGGCTGTCCGCAAAAGAGCTTGTCAAGGCGACCGCAGTCGTTATCGTGTTCGTTCTGGCATTCGCTTTGCTGATCTACGTACTCGACCTCATTTTCTACACCCCTGTTTCGGCACTTCTGCAGGCCGATACGACCTCGACGGTCGCTCCCGCTGAGGAGCAGGCGCAGCCCGAAACAACGGACGGCGAGGACGACAGCGCAGAGAATAACGGTTAACGCGCATGAGTCAGGAAACGAAATGGTACGTCGTTCATACCTATTCCGGGTATGAGAACAAGGTCAAAGAGGACCTCATCAAGGCCGTCGAGAATGCGGGACTTTCGGACACGATCCTGGACGTCATGTATCCGACGGAGGAAACCATCGAAATCCTGCCGAACGGAAAACGCAAATCTGTCACCCGAAAGGTCTATCCCGGTTACGTCATGGTCAAAATGAACGTTGACGTCGTCGAGAAGGAACGTCCCGAGGAGCGCGGCGGCGGCGTTTCGCGCGAACTTGTCATGAACCCGCGTGCATGGTACGTCATCCGCAACACGCGCGGCGTTACGGGCTTTGTCGGTCCGGGAAGCAAGCCGGTGCCCCTGAAGGACGAAGAGGTTGTTTCGATGGGCGTTGAGCGCATCCCGATCGTGTTGAACATCGAAGTCGGCGAAACGGTGCGCGTCGTATCCGGACCGCTCGAGAACTTCCTCGGTCGTGTCGACAAGATCGATCCGGAGCGTCAGAAGGTCAAGCTGTCGGTCTCGATGTTCGGCAGAGAAACACCGGTCGAACTGGATTTCTTCCAGGTACAGAAGATTTAAAGCGCAAAGCGCTTTAGATAGTGGAAGGGGAGGCACCCCGCACCACAACTATAATCAAACATATAGGAGAAACAGCAATGGCAAAAAAGATCACAGGTTATGTGAAGCTGCAGATCCCCGCCGGCAAGGCAACGCCGGCACCGCCGGTCGGTCCCGCACTGGGCCAGCACGGCGTCAACATCATGGGCTTCTGCAAAGAGTTCAATGAGCGCACGAACAAGCAGGCGGGTCTCATTATCCCCGTCGTGATCACGGTTTACGCGGATCACAGCTTCTCGTTCATCACCAAGACGCCTCCGGCGGCGGTCCTCATCAAGAAGGCCTGCAACCTGGAAAAGGCGTCCGGCGTTCCCAACAAGACGAAGGTCGCAAAGATCACCAAGGCACAGGTCCGCGAGATCGCGGAGCTCAAGATGCCCGACCTGAACGCGGCTTCCGTTGAGACCGCGATGAGCATGGTCGCGGGTACGGCTCGCTCGATGGGCGTTGTCGTGGAAGACTGAGGAGGAACGAACGATGAAGCACGGTAAGAATTATATCGAAAGCAAGAAGCTGATCGACACCGCAAAGCAGTACGACGTCCGCGAGGGCATCGAAGCGGTTCTCGAAACGGCAAAGTGCAAGTTTGATGAGACCATCGAGGTTTCCGTCCGTCTGGGCGTCGACTCCCGTCACGCAGACCAGCAGGTCCGCGGCGCGATCGTTCTGCCGCACGGTACGGGCAAGACCGTCCGCGTTCTCGTCTTCGCAAAGGCCGACAAGGCACGCGAAGCACAGGAGGCAGGCGCTGATTTCGTCGGCGACGAAGATATGGTCAAGAAGATCCAGACCGAGAACTGGTTTGGATTCGACGTCTGCGTCGCGACCCCGGACATGATGGGTCTCGTCGGCCGCATCGGCCGCGTGCTCGGTCCGAAGGGCTTGATGCCGAACCCCAAGAGCGGTACGGTCACCATGGACATCACCAAGGCAGTCCACGACATCAAAGCCGGTAAGGTCGAGTATCGTGTTGACAAGACCAACATCATCCACTGCCCGATCGGCAAGAAGTCCTTCGGCATCGACAAGCTCGAAGAGAACCTCAACACCCTGATGGACGCGATTGTCAAGGCGAAGCCGGCAGCGGCAAAGGGTACGTACCTGAAGAGCGTCGTGGTTTCCTCCACGATGGGCCCGGGCGTCAAGTTCAACGCGCTGAAGTTCTGAGCGTAACCAAAGAAAGAGACCGTGTAAACGGTCTCTTTTTTGCTGTTTTTGACAAAATAGAGACTTATATTATGCT
>ONMC01000145.1 GCA_900318745.1 uncultured Eubacteriales bacterium | reverse complement strand
CGCGGCGTCGCGGTTCGCTTCCGTGAGACGCTTTTTATAGGCACGCTGCTTTTGCAGTTCGCGGTCGTTGATCTCGTTCGGAAGCTCCATGTTGGCACGCGCCGCAAGCTGCTGTACGGCTTCGTAGAACGACAGCCGATCGATGTCCATCAGAAACTGGATCACCGTGCCGCCTGCGTGACAGCCGAAGCAGTAAAACAGCTGCTTGTCCGGAGAAACCGAGAAGGAAGGCGTCTTTTCGCCGTGCAGCGGACAGCATGCCCAAAGCTTGCGTCCTTTGGGCTTCAGTTCCACATATTCCGACACCACGGAAACGATGTCGTTTTTATGCAGCAGCTCATCCAGCCATGCGCTCGGAAATGCCATAACCGCTCCTCCTTTTCCGGGATCTTATATGTGTTAACTCCAGCTTTTGGGAACAAAGATCTTTTCGTATGTTTCGATCGCGTAGGTATCGCTCATGCCCGCGATGAAGTCCGCAACGGCACGCTCCGTGCCTTCCGTGTCGCGCGTGATGGCAAATTCCTCGTCAAGCAGTTCGGGATGTTCGCAGTAATACTCGTACAATGCGCGCACAACGCCCTTTGCCTTGCCTTCCTCGCTCTTGGCGGTCGGATTCAGATAGACGCGATCGAACATAAACTTGCGCAGGACCTTGAACTCCTCGGCATAGTCGGGCGAGAACCGAATCACGTCGCTTTCGAAGCTGTTTTGGATGACATTGATGATCAGACTGTTGATGCGCTTTCCGTGCGTCTCACCGAACAGTTCGATGCACGAGCGCGGCAGATCCTCTTCGGTCAGAACGCCGGCGCGCATCGCGTCGTCGATATCGTGATTGATGTAGGCGATCCGATCGGCAAGCGAGACGACCTTGCCTTCCACCGTTGCCGGATGTCCGCTGCTCGTGTGGTTCACGATGCCGTCGCGCACTTCCCACGTCAGATTCAGCCCTTTTCCGTCGTATTCGAGCTTTTCCACGACGCGCAGGCTCTGTTGATTGTGCTTGAACCCGCCGGGCAGCAGTGCGTTGAGCACCTCCTCGCCGGCATGTCCGAACGGCGTATGTCCGAGATCGTGTCCCATCGCAATCGCTTCGGTGAGGTCTTCGTTGAGCCGCAGCGCGCGAGAAATCGTTCGCGCGATCTGCGTGACCTCCAGTGTGTGCGTCAGGCGCGTGCGGTAATGATCGCCCTTCGGCGCCAAAAATACCTGTGTCTTATGCTTCAGTCTGCGAAACGATTTTGAATGCAAAATGCGGTCGCGATCGCGCACAAACTCGGTGCGTACGGGACAAAGCGGCATGGGGATCTCACGACCGCGCGTGTTCACCGCAAGCGTCGCATACGGCGAAAGCATTTGCTTTTCCCATTCTTCACGCATTTTTCGAACCGATCCGTCTTCCATCGTCGCCCTCCGCAAAAGGATTCATTAAATATATACGCCGAAACTGCAAAATTTCCTTTTTTCTTCCGAAAAAATGATACGAAAACAACGGACCGGCATTCCGACGGCTGTTTTCGCTTCCGATCCTGTCAGTACTGTTTTGCGTTTCGACCGCAGCACCGTCCGCGGCATCGATCGGGATCACGGAGCCGTACCGATACGGCGCATCGGGATTGATACAAATCGGTTACAACCGTTTCGGAGGATACAAAGAGAGGACATCGAATCGATGTCCTCTCCTGTGCTGTTGTTTACGGATTATTTGTACAGACCGCGCTCGGTATAGTGCGTGTGCAGAAGCTCGTGCGCTTTGTGGCTGTTCGGCTCGCCGAGGTAGTCGCGATAGAGCGCCTGGACTTCGGGGTTCTCATGGCTCTTGCGCAGAGGCATGTTGGAATCCTCGCCGTAAAGGCCTGCCGCACGCTTTGCGCGCAGATCGACGAAGTTGCGGATGTAGCCGGGCTGAATCGGCTGACCGCCGCCGTTGACGCAGCCGCCGGGGCACGCCATGACTTCGACGAACTCGTACTGCTTCTCGCCGCTCTTGATCATGTCAAGCAGCTTGGACGCATTTTCGAGACCGCTGGTGACCGCAACGCGGACCTTGACGCCGTTCAGGTCGTACTCGGCTTCCTTGATCGCTTCGGTGCCGCGAACCGCATGGAACTCGACCTTTTCAAGCGTCTTGCCGGTGACCTTTTCGTACGCGGTACGCAGAGCAGCTTCCATAACGCCGCCGGTTGCACCGAAGATGTGACCTGCGCCGGAAGCCTGACCGAGCATCGGATCGCAGACCTCGTCGGGAAGCTCTGCGAACTTGATGCCGGAACGACGGATCATCTGCGCGAGTTCACGCGTGGTGAGCGATACGTCGACATCCGGTACGCCGTCCTTGCCGAGCTCCGGACGCTGCACTTCGAACTTCTTTGCGGTGCAGGGCATGATGGAGACGACGAAGATCTTCTTCGGGTCGATGCCCATCTTCTCGGCATAATAGGACTTGACCAGTGCACCGAACATGCCTTGCGGCGATTTGCAGGTGGACAGGTTCGGAATGAATTCCGGATAGTAATGCTCGCAGAACTTGATCCAGCCGGGGCTGCAGCTCGTGATCAGCGGGAGCTTGCCGCCCTTGGTGAGACGACCGATCAGCTCGGTGCCCTCTTCCATGATCGTGACGTCAGCCGCGTTGTCGACGTCGAACACCTTATCGAAGCCGAGGCGGCGGAGCGCAGCGATCATCTTGCCTTCGACGTTCGTGCCGATCGGCATGCCGAATTCCTCGCCGAGCTGTACGCGGACGGACGGTGCGGGACCGACGACCACATGCAGATCGGGATCGGAAAGCGCTTTCCAGACCTTGTCCGTATCGTCGCGCTCGGTGAGTGCGCCGGTCGGGCAGACGCTGATGCACTGACCGCAGTTGACGCAGGACGTGCTTGCCAGCGGCAGATCGAATGCGCTTGCGATGTGGGTCTTGAAGCCGCGCTCGTTGGCGCCGATGACGTTGCAGTGCTGGTTGTATTTGCACACAGCCACACAGCGACGGCAAAGGATGCACTTCGAATTGTCGCGGATCAGATGGATCGCGGAATCGTCGATGTCCGGCTCGGTCGGTGCGCCGTCAAACTTATGCGCATCGCAGCCGTATTCCTGAGACAGCGCCTGCAATTCGCAGTTGCCGCTTCTGACGCAGCTCAGGCAGTCCATACGGTGATTCGAAAGCATCAGTTCGAGCGTCATCTTGCGGGATGCGCGAAGCGCCGGCGTATTCGTCTGCACTTCCATACCCTCGGCAACCTGCATAAGGCATGCAACCGGGTTCGAACGCGCGCCCTTGACTTCGACCACGCACATACGGCATGCGCCGATGGCGTTGATTTCCTTCATATAGCAGAGAGTCGGAATCCGGATACCTGCAAGCTCCGCTGCTTCCAGAATCGTGGAATTTGCGGGGACTTCGATCTCCATTCCGTTGATTTTCATGTGAACAGTATCCATGTTCGTCCTCCTTATTTCTTGATGATCGCGGAGAACTTGCAGCCCTCCATGCAGGCGCCGCACTTGATGCACTTCGACTGATCGATGACATGCGGTTCCTTGACCTTGCCGGTAATCGCGTTCGCCGGGCAGCGGCGTGCGCACAGCGTGCAGCCGCGGCACTTGTCGGGCTGGATCTCATAGTGCAAGAGATTCTTGCAGACGCCCGCCGGGCAGCGCTTTTCGACGACGTGCGCCTCGTACTCGTCGCGGAAATACTTCAGCGTGGACAGAACCGGGTTCGGAGCCGTCTGACCGAGTGCGCACATTGCGTTCGCCTTGATGTAGTTGCAGAGCTCTTCCATCTTGTC
>ONMC01000177.1 GCA_900318745.1 uncultured Eubacteriales bacterium | reverse complement strand
AAAATAGAGCTGCCGCAGTCAACCTGCAGCAGCTCTTTTTTGTTTGCGTGTCTTACGCGGCGGGTGCGAGCGCTTCCGCCTGTGCGCCGATCGAATTTGCAACCATCGCGTTGAACGCATCTTCGCTCAGATCGCAGTGATAAAACAGCTTGAAATAGGCGTCGACCTCGGTATAGAGATCGTAATCCGCCGCCTCCGGATACAGCAGCTTTGCCATCCACAGCATGCCGAGGATACGCTGCACGGACGGCGGGAAGCCCATCCAGTTGTACGGTCCCATCGGGACCTCATAGTACGCGCCGTTCCGGATCGCCGTAACGTTCTGCCATGTCCCGTCCCCGCCGACGGTCGCATAAATGCTGCCGGGTGCAAACAGAATCACGTCCGGATCCCACAGAAGGATCTGCTCCATATCGACCTCGTTGCCCGTACCCTTTGAAGACGGGCTTTCGACGACGGCGAGATTGTTGCCGAACAAGTCGATGACCTCGGAGTGATAGCTGTCCTTTGCAATCACGTTCAGCCCCTGCTCGCCGGTGATGTATAAAAGGTTCGCCTTCTCGACCGAATCGGCAACGTCCTTGATTTGCGCGTACACCGCGTCGCAGTATGCCGCGAGCGTCTCCGCTTCCTCCGGCATATGCAGCAGTTCGCCGAGCTTGCGGTATGCGTCGCCCATCGTGGCGATCGTTGCGGTGACGTGTACGAACGGGATGCCGGTCTGTTCGGTCAGTCCGTCGAGGTCCTCCACGATCGTGCCCTTCGGTTCGCCGACGTCGATGACCACCTGCGCGCCGGAGTTCAGCAGCGTTTCGAGGTTCAGCTCGCCCTTGCCGCCGTACAGCTGACCGAGTTCGGGCAGGTTATAGTAGGCGGTATCGAGGAACTGCTCCGCGGTCTTGTCCCACTTGGACGCGATGCCGACCAGCTTGTCCGGGCAAAGCGCGAACACGACGATCTGTGCGAGCGGTCCCGAGATCGCAACCTTGGTGATCTCACACGGCAGTTCGACCTCGCGTCCGACGGAATCGGTGAACACGAACGTTTCGGGCATCGGTTCTTCGGCAGGCTCCGGCTCTGCCGGTTTCCCGACCGGCGCTTCCGTCGGTTCTGCCGCTTCGGCCGGCGCTGCAGTCGGGTCTTCTGCTGTGACGGGCTGCGCCGCGGTGCATCCGATCGTGCCGATCAGCATCAGGCATGCAAGCAGCCATGCAATCTGTCTTTTCATTTTATTTCCTCTCTTTTCGTGATCGGCAGGATCACCGGTCCGCCGTCTGTTTGAAGCAATCGGACGTCCGTGCCGTAAAGTGTTTGTAAAAGCTCCGGCTGAAGCTGTTCCCGCGTCTTCCCGAACGCAGCGACGTCGCCGTTTTTCAGCGCCAGGATCCCGTCCGCGAACCACAGTGCATGCTGCGGATTATGTGTCGAAAGCAGCACCGTATAACCGTCCCGCGCAAGCTGTCCGACGACCGACAGCACCGAAAGCTGATTGCCGTAATCGAGCGAGGAGGTCGGTTCGTCCATCAAAAGGATCTTCGCCTGCTGCGCCAGCGCACGTGCGACATAGACGAGCTGCTGTTCGCCGCCGGAAATGCGGGAAAAGTCTTTATCCGCAAGCGCTTCGATGCCGAGTTTGCGCATTGCCTCTTCGGCGATCGCCGTCTCCGCCGCCCGCGGACTCGACAGCGGCGAGATGCGATGCGTCGTGCCCATCAGCACCATGTCGCGCACCGAAAACCGAAAGGCCGGCGCATGCGTCTGCGGAATGTACGCGATGCGGTGTGCGAGCGCACGCACGGAAAGCGTTCTCGCATCGATGCCGTCGATTTCGATCCTGCCCGCATAGCGGGTCTGTTCGCCCAGAATACAGCGAAACAGCGTGGTTTTTCCGACGCCGTTCGGACCGAGGATCGCAAGCAGCGTTCCCTCACCGACCGAAAAGCTCACGTCGTTCAGCACCGTCGTTTTATCGTACGAAAAGGTCAGATGCTCGATCCGGATCATAGCGTCTTCTCCTTTCGGGTGATCAGGTACAGGAAGAACGGCGCGCCGATCACCGCGGTCAGAATACCGATCGGGATCTCGACGGCGAGCAGGTTTCTCGACACGTCGTCTACGAGCAGCAGAAATGCCGCACCGATCAGCATGCTGCAGGGCAGCAATCCCCGGTGGTCGCTGCCGATGAGTTTTCTGCAAAGATGCGGAATCACCAACCCGACCCATCCGATCATACCGGAAAACGAGACCGACGCCGCCGTCGCAAGCGTGGCGCAGACGATCAGCACGGTGCGCACAAGCCCCGTATGCACGCCGAGCGCTCTCGCCTCGCTTTCGCCGAGCGTCAGAAGATTGAGCTGCCAGCCGAGCAGCAGCAGCGGCACGAGCCCGATCGCCATCGGCAGCGCCGCAAACGGCAGATCGTCGAGTTTTGTTCCGGACAGCGATCCCATCAGCCAGTAGGTGATCTGCGGAAGCTGATTAGACGGATCGGCGACAAGCTTCAGATACGAAGTCCCCGCACTGCACAGCGAACCGACCATGATGCCGGCGAGGATCAGATTGACGACGGGTATGCCGGGCGCG
>ONMC01000148.1 GCA_900318745.1 uncultured Eubacteriales bacterium | reverse complement strand
TGTGGACTGCGAGAATCTGTTTGCTGATCACGGAACTGCTGCTTGCGGGCGGCTGGTTCGACGCGCCGCTCGGACGGCGAAAAAAGACTGTTCTGCTTGCGGCGCTGCCCGCGCTGTTTGTGCTTTCCTACGTGCCGCCGCTCAAAGAAACGTATGTGCATGCCTATGCCGCACCGTGCGCGTTTCTGCTGCTGTGCGCGATGCTGTGTCCCACCGACCGGCCGATCGGCGTGCTGCTCGCCGCCGCGTTTGCGGGTGTCGCCGGATGGAAGCTGACGGACTCGTTTCCGCTGTTTGCGGAGCTCGGACTGCTGATCGCAGCGCCTGCCGTTCTTTTTGCGCAGTTTTATTGCCGCGACAGAAACGCAAAGGCGCTCGCGATCGCCGCGGCGCCTTTTGTCATGCTGTTTTGCCGTGCAGTCGGGGATTATACGCTCTTTCAGAGCACGGTGCTGGAACTCGGAAACGGCGACGCCTTTGTTGCGCAGTCAGCGGGTCTTCTTCTGCTGCTGACGGGCGGGGCGGTTTACGACCGGTTTCCGGTTCGTCTGCGCCCGATCAAAGAGCGCGGAGGCGATCAGCGCGGTCAGCGGTACGGCAAGGATCAGCCCGACGCTGCCCGCAATGCCGGTGATGACCTCGTGGGTCATGTAATCGCCGGAGACGATCGCCTTGAAATCCCAGTTATAGTATCGGATCAGGATCAGGTTGACGAGCGCGCCGCCCGTAAAGGCAAGGATCAGCGTGTTCGTCATCGTGCCGATCGCATCGCGTCCGATGTTCATGCCGGAGCGCAGCAGCGCCGGGAAGCCGAGATCGGGATTCACGGACTTCAGCTCGTTGATCGAGGATGAAATGCTCATCGCCACATCCATCACCGCGCCGAGCGCCGAGATGATGATGCCGGACACGAACAGACCGCGCAGATTGATCAGTGTGCCCTGATATTTTGCCTGTACCAGCGTATCGGTTTCGGCGACATTGTATTCAAGACCGTCCAGATGCGCGATCCGGCTGGCGGCATATGCGAACAGGCAGGCGATCGAGAACCCTGCGACCGTGCCGAGGATCGCCGCAACCGTCTTGCGGCTCAGCCCGTCGAGAAGCAGGAAGCAGACGATCGTCACGACCGTACAGAGCAGCAGCGTAAACGGGATCGCATAGAAGCCGCGCAGCATGGCGGGGACCAGCAAAAAAATGATACAGGCGAGCGTGAACGCGAGCCCGAGGATCGACCGGAGTCCCACTTTGCCGCCGATCAGCGCAACGACGATGAGAAATACGGCGACCAATCCGAAAAGCAGCCATTGACGGTTGTAGTTCATGACCGAAAGGGAGACGGAGGGCAGACCGTTTTCGTCCGGCTGCGTTTCGTCGGTCAGAACAAAGACGAGCAGCGACGTACCGACGGCGGCGTGCTTGTCGAACAGCTTGCTCATGTAGTTTGTCAGCTCGAATTGACGTCCCTTGTGTACGCCGGTGGTGATCTCAACGCGCAGCACCTGCGAGCCGACATGCACGTTTTCCGTATCGGGGTCTTCGTGCGAATCGTCCGACAGCACTTCAAGCACCTTTGCATAGGCATAGGAATACGTTTTCAGTCCCAGAGCGGCATCCGCGTAGAGCTCGGAAACCGAGCCGGTCTCAAACAGCTGCCGGTTGCTGTCCGCCGCCAGCGCGAGGTGCGAGAAATAGACCTGTGCCGCATCGTTGCGGTCGGGATTGTACTTCGCGATCGGACGCCGGACCCATACGGCGAACAGGATACAGCCGGCAAGCAGCGCGAGCACGATGATCGCCGCCGCCCACGTTTTCGGCCGTTTCCATTCCGCTATGCGTTTTTGCCATCGTTCCTTCATGCGGCTATTATACCGTGGATCGTCCGGATTCGTCAAGAATAAAGCCGCCTGATATGCGCGGCGCCGATCGGGAACAAACAAAACGGAGCAGCCTGTCCGACTGCTCCGTTCGATCCTGTTTGCGCGTCGCCTCAAACGGCGGCGTATTTGTTATTCCTCATAAATGCGCGGCACGCGCTCGGAGATCGAGAGCAGGATCTCGTAGGAGATCGTATCCGCCTTCTCCGCAAGTTCGTCCGCCGTGATCTTTTCGTTGCCTTGACGTCCGATCAGAACGGCTTCATCGCCGACTGCAACGCCGGGGACCTCGGTGACATCGACCATCATCTGGTCCATGCAGATCGTGCCGACCTGCGGGCAGCGCATGCCGCCGATCAGAACATCCGCTTTGCCGGTGAGACAGCGCTTGTAACCGTCGCCGTAGCCGATCGGCAGCGTTGCGATGCGCGTCGTATGCGTGGTCGTGTAGCGCAGGCCGTAGCTGACACCTTCACCCGCGGGCAGCGTTTTGAGATTGGAGATATGCGTCACAAGCGACATCACGGGGGTAAGCCCGGTCTGCTCCGTGCGCTTTGCGTCCGGATGATAGCCGTACAGCGAGATGCCGAAGCGCACCATGTCATACTGCAGCTGCGGAAAGTCGAGCGTTGCGCCGGAGTTTGCGGCGTGCACCGTCGGCCGGTAGCCGCGCTCGTGAATGCGTGCGACAAAGGCATTGAACCGATCCGCCTGCAGCATGGTAAACTGCGGGTCGGATTCGGACTTGGCAAAGTGCGTAAACACGCCGTCCATTTTGACGTGCGGACAGGCGTCGAACGCATCGAGTACCGCATCGAGCGCTTCATCGTCCAATACTCCGATGCGCCGCATGCCGGTGTCGAGTTTCAGATGCACGTGCGCATCCTTTCCGGCGGCTTTTGCGCAGCGTTCGAGCGCAAAGATCTGATCGGGTGTAAAGACGGCGGGGCAGAGATCGTTCGCCACAACGGCGGGGATGTGCTCCGGATCGGTCACGCCGAGGATCAGGATCGGCAGCGTGATGCCATGCGTACGCAGAAGAAGCCCTTCCTCGGGGATCGCGACCGCCAGCATGTCGACGATGCCGGACTGTTCGAGGTATCGACCGACCGGGACAATGCCGTGACCGTACGCGTTTGCCTTGATAACCGCCAGAAACTTCGTTTCCGGCTTAAGCGACCGCTTTGCATAGCGGATGTTTTTTAAAAGCGCGGGCAGATGAATGACTGCATAAGTACTGCGAAGCATAAATCAACCTCCATTTTTTCCAAACAAATTCTACAAGAAGCCGTCGAAAATGTCAATTCTTCTGCGTAAAAAGCGGGTAAATTCGCCCCTGTCACAAATCATCGAAAAAATGTTAACAAATTATTCAAAAACACTTGCTTTTTCAAGACCTTGGTGCTAAAATGGGATACACAATACAAGATATAGGGGTTTCTATGGTCAGAATTATATCCGGAACGGCTCGCGGGCGAAAGATCGAAACGCGGGAAGGCCTGGAAACCCGACCGACGCTCGACCGCGTAAAGGAAGCGATCTTCGGATCGGTCCAGTTTCAGCTTCCGTATGCAACGGTTCTCGATCTGTTTTCGGGCAGCGGCAATCTGGGGCTCGAAGCGTGCTCACGCGGAGCAAAGCTTGCGATTCTGAACGATCGCGACGCGCAGTGTGCGGCGATCATTCGAAAAAACGCCGAAACGCTCGGC
>ONMC01000149.1 GCA_900318745.1 uncultured Eubacteriales bacterium | reverse complement strand
ACTTTACCGAGGTGGATGAAGCCGAAGGCGCGCTGTCCACGGCGGTGCAGGAGAATCTGACCGGCGTGCGCGTCGTGCGGGCATTCGGGCAGGAGCGTGCGGAGTTCGACAAGTTCACCGCGCTGAACGGCGATTTTGTCAGGAAGAACCGGCGTCTGATCCATCTGCTCGGCTTTTACTGGGGCAGCACCGACGCCGTCGGATACATTCAGATCGCGCTGTCGCTCGTGTTCGGCATTCTGTTTTACGTCCGCACGCGCGAAACGGCGGACCCGTTCACGCTCGGTGACATTTATCTGTTCCTCTCCCTGACGAGCCGTCTCACCTGGCCGGTGCGTCAGCTCGGACGTGTTCTTGCGGATCTCGGCAAGGCGACCGTTTCGCTCGACCGTCTCAACGAAATCATTCTCGCGGACGACGAGGTCGAACCCGGCAAGGCGCTTGACAACGTCGATCTCTGCGGCGATATCTCGTTCTCGCACGTATCGTTCGGGTACGATTCACCCAACGACGTGTTGGACGATATCAGCTTCACCGCACACGCGGGCGAGACCGTTGCGATCCTCGGCAGCACCGGCAGCGGCAAGAGTTCGCTCGTGCAGCTTCTGCAGCGTCTGTATCTGGTCAGCGGCGGCGAAATCACGATCAACGGCACGCCGATCAACGACATCGACCATCATCTGCTGCGCAGAAACATTGCGATCGTACTGCAGGAGCCGTTCCTCTATTCGCGCACGATCCGCGAAAACATCGCGATCACGCGGCCGAGCGCGTCCGAGCAGGATCTCAAGAACGCCGCCCGCGAAGCGGCGGTGCATGATGTCATCGAAAAGTTCGCAGACGGCTACGACACCGTTGTGGGCGAACGCGGCGTAACGCTGTCCGGCGGGCAGCAGCAGCGCGTGGCAATCGCGCGTGCGCTGATCCAGAAAGCGCCGATCATGATCTTCGACGACTCGATGAGCGCCGTCGATACCGAAACCGACGCCAGGATCCGCGCTTCTCTGAAAAAGCATCACGGCGACGGGATCCTGTTTACCATCTCGCACCGCATCACGACGCTGTGCGAGGCAGACCGCATTCTGGTCCTCGATCACGGCAAGCTCGTACAGCAGGGCACACACAGCGAACTGATCCGCGAAGACGGTCTCTACCGGCGTATCGCGATCATTCAGGATTATCCCACGGAAGGAGGTGCGAACGCATGAGTTACGACAATGAGCAGGAATTCAATCAAAACAGCAAAATGGACGGAAAGCTCTGGAAGCGTCTGTTTCATTACGCGTTCCGAAACCGCGGGCTTCTGATCCGCATCATCGTAACGATGCTGTTCGTCTCCGTCATTGATGCGCTCTATCCCGTTCTGACGCGCTATGCGATCGATCGGTTCGTACGTCCGGGTGAAGCGCCTTCGACCGACGGCATATGGGTCTTCTTTGCGATCTATACGGTACTCGTCATTCTGCAGGGCATCGGGACCATGCGCTTCATCTCGCGTTCGGGCGATATGGAAATGGCGATTTCCTATGCGATCCGTCAGGAAGCGTATCTGAAGCTGCAGACGCTGTCGTTCTCGTTCTATGACAAGACCTCCGTCGGCTATCTGATGGCGCGGATGGTCAGCGACGTCTCGCGGCTTTCCGACATGATCGCATGGAGCATCACGGACTTTCTGTGGTCGTTCTCCTACATCATCTTCTGCTTCGCGGCGATGTTCTGGTTCAACTGGAAACTCGCGCTGATCGTGGCGGCGGTCATTCCCCCGCTTGCTGTCGTCAGTCTGTTCATCCAGCGCGAGATCCTCAAGTATCAGCGCGTCGCAAGAAAGCACAACTCGCGCATCACCGGCGCATTCAATGAAGGCATCATGGGCGCGATGACGACTAAGACGTTGGTGCGCGAAGAGCAGAACGCGGCGGAGTTTGAGTCGATCACGACCGATATGCGCAAGGCGAGCATCAAGGCGTCCGTCCTTTCCGCGACGTTCTTCCCGCTCGTGATCTCGCTCGGCGCGATCGGCACGGCGCTTGCGCTGATCTTCGGCGGCGCCGGCGTGGAAGCCACACTCGGCGGTTCAGAGACCTTCCTCGGCATCATCACCGCCGGTACGCTCGTTTCGTTCGTCAATTATGCATCGAGCCTCTTCGATCCGATCCAGCAGCTTGCCGGCATCTTTGCCGACATGCAGAGCGCGCAGGCGAGCGCCGAACGCGTGCTGGGTCTGCTCGACACCGAATCCGAAGTCAAAGATACGCCGGAAGCCGAGGCGAAATACGGCACGATGATGGACCCGAAGCGTGAGAATTGGGAAGCGATCTCGGGCGATATCGTGTTCGACCATGTGGACTTCTATTACAAGGAAAGCGAACCGCTGCTCAGAGATTTCAATCTGCACATCCATGCGGGTGAAACCATTGCGCTCGTCGGCGAGACCGGCGCGGGCAAGAGCACGATCGTCAATCTGATCTGCCGCTTCTATGAGCCGAAAAACGGGCGGATTCTGATCGACGGCAGGGATTATCGCGAGCGTTCGCAGCTGTGGCTGCAGTCTTCGCTCGGCTATGTGCTGCAAAGCCCCCATCTGTTCTCCGGCACGATCCGCGACAACATCCGCTTCGGATGCCCGGACGCCGATGAGGAACGCGTCAGACGCGCTGCGGCGATGGTCCATGCGGATACGTTCATCGAACAGCAGCCGAAGGGGTACGACACGGAGGTCGGCGAAGGCGGCGTGCGTTTGTCGACCGGTCAGAAACAGCTGATCTCGTTTGCACGCGTCATTCTTGCGGATCCGCAGATCTTCGTGCTCGACGAAGCAACGAGTTCGATCGATACCGAAACCGAACAACTGATCCAGAGCGCGATCACCGAGGTGCTGAAGGACCGCACGAGCATCGTGGTGGCGCACCGCCTCTCCACGATCCGCAATGCAAACCGCATCCTCGTCATCCGCGACGGCGCGATCGTCGAACAGGGCGATCACGAAACGCTGCTGAAGCTCGGCGGCTACTATCACGATCTCTACATGCATCAATATGAAGAGGACGCGATGCAGGAAGCGCTGAAATAAGAGAATAAAAAGGCCGGTCGGGCAGAAGCCCGACCGGTTATTCTTTTATTCGGTTATTCGTACTTGACCTGCAGTGCGCCGAAGCTGACGTCTGCACGAATGATCATCGTCTGAACCGCATCCGGATCGGGATCGCCGGACGAGGTGAACGCCGCAAACGACGTGTCGGACGATTTCACGATCCGGACATGACTCGGAAGGAGCAGCGTAATATTGCCGAAGCTCTGGTCGATCTTTAAGAGGCAGTCCTGCGCAAACGTGGTGACGCCCGTAAGGTCGATCGTGTAATCGCCGAAGCTTGAATCGATGCTGCCTCCGGTAAGCACGTCGCGGTCGTAACGGATCGTTCCTCTGCCGAAGCTCATGTCTGCCTTCAGGTAATCGTTGTCATCGCGGTATTCCATACGCGGGCTGCGATCGCCGTTCT
>ONMC01000150.1 GCA_900318745.1 uncultured Eubacteriales bacterium | reverse complement strand
GCAGGGCGCGACGTTTGCACCGATCTATAACAGGGCAAAGAATCTTTCGGACAACGATCAGGGAACGATCTATATGGATGAGGTAGAGGACTGATGGACAAAATACAAGCATCGATCGTAGAGTGCCTTTTGTTCGTTGCAGGAGAACCGGTTTTGATTACGGAGATCGCGCGCGTACTGGAGCAGGATGAAGCGGCGACAAAGACGCTTTTATATGAAATGGAAACAACGTATCGTGACGAAGGTCGAGGCATCTGCTTGATGACGACGGACGATACCGTTCAGCTTGTTTCGAATCGTGATTATATCACGTATGTTGAAACGCTTTTGCAGCCGGAACAGAAAAAATCCGTGTCGCAATCGATCCTTGAAACACTTGCGGTCGTCGCATACAAACAGCCTTGTACGCGTGCCGAGATCGAGGCGGTTCGAGGCGTCCGTTGTGAATACGCGGTAGGACAGCTGCAAAAACTCGGATTGATCGCCGCGGTCAGCAGAAAAGACGTCATCGGAAAGCCGATGCTTTATGCCACAACCGATACATTCCTGCATAAGTTCGGACTTCATAATCTGAGTGAATTGCCTTCGCTTCCGCTCGAAGATCCGACCATCCTTGAAACCGTTTAACGAAAGGGGCAACGTATGAATAAACGCACGGATTATATCTCCTGGGACGAATACTTTATGGGCATCGCATTGCTGTCAGGCTATCGCAGCAAAGATCCGAGCACGCAGGTCGGCGCCTGTATCGTCAACGATCACAACAAGATCATGTCGGTCGGTTACAACGGATTCCCGCTCGGCTGCAGCGACGATGAGTTCCCGTGGGATCGCGACGGTGAACCGTATGATACAAAGTATCCGTACGTCTGCCATGCGGAACTCAACGCGATTCTGAACAACGCAGGCGCATCCTTGCAAGGCTGCCGCATTTATGTTGCTCTGTTCCCGTGCAATGAGTGCGCGAAAGCGATCATTCAGTGCGGCATCCGTGAAGTGGTATATCTCTCCGACAAATATGCCAATACGCCGATGAACCGTGCGTCAAAACGCCTGTTCAATGCAGCAGGCGTACGCTTGAGAAAGCTTGTTCCGAACCGCAAAAACATCGTCATCGATCTTGAAGAAGGTAAAGTCTGAAGTCGCTGTCAAAAGATCAAGAAAACGCGCTCCGAAATAGGAGCGCGTTTGCATTACGGATTCTGTGTTTTCTTGAATGTTTCCAACGCTGACAATGCCTGTCGGTCGGCGAGGCTGATTTCCGTCGGGTCGGTCACGCCGGAAAGCGTTTCATAAGCGCTGTTCAGCTGATTCCTTAATTCATCGCGATCCCATCGGTTGAGCTGTTCCGATGTATAGAGCCGGACCGCTTCCGGGATACCTGCACTTCCGAGACCGGAAACCAGATAATCCGTATCAATACTTGAGCGAACAGACGTATTGTTTAGATAAGAATCCACATTGTATTTCGCGATCCGTCCGCGCACATTCAAAAACGGTGTAGCAAGCAGGATCAGAGACACCGTAACGATCAGCACAGGCATGACCTTGATACGCCTGATCCATTGCGACAGGATCGAAACGGTAAAACCAAGCGCAATCACGATCAAAATCACGGAAGTCAGCAGCCGCAGAACCGTCAGATCAAACCGCTTGATATAAAGAATCATTTTTGAAAGCGCCGTTGCGATCAGGATCAACGTTGCAAACGCAAGCAGTGTATTTGCGATCTTCTTTAACAAAACGCTTGCTTTGTCCGTTTCTTTCATAAACAGCGACATGGCGATACCAAGCGCGGTGTTGATCAATGCGACAGCGCAGAGTTCAAAGAAACCGTTACGCGCATATTCGGCAGCGGTAAAAGCCGGAGGAAGAATACCGGAAAATGCGCTCATATACGTATCCCATTGCGTGAAGAAAAACAGCCCGTAGATGACAAGCAATACCAATACCGGAATCATAAGGATCACGGCCGGCAGCTTTTTCATACGTGTAGCAAGGGAATCTGCCTGCTGCGGTGTGGACATACCGGGAAGCTTATGCTTTCGGGATGAGGTGAACGCACCGAAGAGAAGTGCGGAAAGCGGTACCGCTACGATCAGCTTGAAGAAGATCATCGGGAAATCATCCCAATTGAAATCGAATGTAAACAGCTTTTTGAATGACGGATCAAACGACAGCAGCGCAATGACGACCACGCCGAGGACCAGAGCGCCGATCACACCGATTACGGTATACAGGATCGCGTGACTCAGCTTTTTGTTCTCTTTTGAATGGCGGAACAGCGACGTGAACCATGATGCAAACGACAGAAACGGATACACAAACGTCGCTTTAACAAGATCCAGTACCAGCAGACCGCCGCGGATGGTTCTGTTCTGATTGCCGAACAATGCAAGCACAAAATACGCATAGGAAAAAGCCGGAAGCTGATAACCGATAAAGAATGCAAGAAACGAAATTCCGTTTATCCAAACGTAAGCTCCCTGAAGCAGTCCGAATATCATTGCTGCAATCGCCTGGACATTCGGCCTGTATCCTGCGAACAGGCCGAAAAGCAATGTGAAAACAAATAATACGGCGACGCCGATCATCATCAGCAGGGGATAGCCGTTGTTTTCAAATACACCCATCATTGCGGTGATCAGCACATATGCAACAAACGGTAGCAGCAGCGCATGCACAAAAGAAAGTATGCGCTCCTTCGTGTTCGGTTCATTGATGACCTGAATTTCCTGTTCCATCATAGCTCCTTTCACTCGCGATCCGGTTCAAAGGAGAGTATATCGCTGACATCGCAATCAAGCGCTTTGCAGATCGCGTCGAGCGTGGTGAACCGGACGGCTTTTGCTTTATTGTTTTTGAGAATTGATAAGTTGGCAAGTGTAATGCCGACTTTTTCCGACAGCGTATTCAGCGACATTTTGCGCTTCGCCATCATTACGTCAAGATTTACAATGATCATAGGCTTATATGGTTGCGTCGTTTTCTTCTTTCAACTCAGTCGCTTTTTCAATAACCTGCTTGACGATACGCAACACGACGCCGAGGAAAACACCGACAAAGGATACGAAGATCGCGCTGCGCAGGAAGAAGAAGTATAAGGGAAAAGCCAGAAATCCCGCAAAGATCGACGCCCATGAAATGACCCGCAAAAGACGAACGCTGCTTTTGCTGAATATGTTTCCGCGGCGAGTGTTTTGAAGAAGCAGGAACAAGCAGACATCTGCTAACACAACAAGCAGGATAATTGCATAACAGATCAGATACACGGGGAAGCGATGCTGCATCGCGTGTTCAACCGTCGCCAATCGTTCGATTCCGAAAACCGGCAGCGCAAAGGCGACGGCAAGCATGGCGATAAAGCCTGCAATGCAGAATGCGTAGGAAAGAAATAGGGAAAAGCGTTTCATGGAAACCTCCTTTTCCCACATTATACCATGAAATAATTGAATGTCAATATATAT
>ONMC01000188.1 GCA_900318745.1 uncultured Eubacteriales bacterium | reverse complement strand
TCCTGCAAGCAAGCTTGCATGCGCTCAGAAATATCAGGTAATCCATCGATGTTCCTATCCGCAACCAAACCATCGAGTGCCTGGAACCTTACGTAGGCCTCGTAGTTGCTGCCCCCTTCAAGCAGTGCCTCAGCTTCATCGTAAGCAATGTGAATATCACCGAGGATACGCTTACCGTCAACCTTGCAGATAACGGTTCCGGCATGGCGTTTGCGGATGCATACTGCTATGATAACGATCTCAATTATGTTGATCTCGGCTATGCAGTCGGCACGGGTACGGCAGAGTTCAAGATCGACCTCAGCAAGGTTCCGGAAGGTGTCAATCTCGTCTTTGTTGACGCAATGGACTATGCGACAAACTATCCTAATTTCAGCATTAACCTCACGACCGGTGAAGTCTCCGTAAACAAATACAACTACGGAACGGTTCAGTATGCTGCAGATAAACTCTTCAATGAGAATGCAATGGGCATCGAACTTCCGATCGAAGGTATTGTAACCGAGATCTATAAGGATATTGTCTACATTCAGTCGATGAATCCGTCGCTTGACGATCCGGGTTACGGCTTTGCGATCGATCTCAAAGATAAGGAAGCAATCAATAATATCGCGATCGGCGATGTATGGTTCTTCAATGGTGAACTCGACAACTACTACGGATGCCCGACGCTGCAGAATGCGGTTCCGGTCATTTGTGAGTATAAGAATACGGGCATTGAAGAAGACAATTCGGATCCGGGCGCTGAACTTCTGTACATCCCGTACACGATTTTCGATCTATCGGCTATCCTCGACAATCCGTCCAGATTTGCAGGCGAAGTATTCTTCTTCGATGAGCTGCAGATCATCGGTATCACCGAAATCGGAGACGGCACCAGAACGATCGCCGTTACGGATGGCAACAGCTGTATCGACATCGTCGCAACACATGCAGGTGAAGGTGCAGAAGTAGGAGGCAACGTGTTTGTAGTCGGTACGATCGTATTTGATATGGGTACCCCGCAGATTCGTCCTCTGTGTGATGAGTCAATGTTCTGGATCGAAACATACTGAGCAACCAACAAAAAGGAGCGGCTTAAAGCCGCTCCTTTTTCATATCTTTGTATAACAGAAGAAAACTCGTAACTTAGTTCAGATAAATCGACTTCTCCCGTTTTTCCGTAATAATACCGACGCGCTGTGCACTCAAAACCGCGTCCTTCAATGCTTCAAAAACAGCATCCGCGTCTTTGGGATCGACAGCGCACAGCAAACCTCCGGAAGTCTGCGGATCGAACAACAGATCACAGAGTGCCAGATCGGTATCTCCGCATGCAACTGCTTTTTCCGCAAAGGTACGGTTCCGATACATTCCTTCGGGCAGTATCCCGATTTGGGCAAATTCGACGGCTTCCGGAATGAAATCGATCGAATGAACGTCGATCTCTGCCGACACATCAGATCCGCTGCACATTTCATAAAGATGACCGAGGAAGGAAAAGCCGGTTACATCCGTGCATGCATGAACGTTGTATTTCACCAGAACATCCCTCGCATTTTTGTTCAGCGTCGTCATGAGCCGAATCATTTTGCGTTCGGTTTCCGGATTCAGAAGGCCGCCCTTTTGCGCGGCTGTCAGCACGCCGATCCCGATCGGCTTTGTTAAAAACAGAATATCGCCGGGCTTGGCTCCGTGGTTTTTCCACATATGATCCGGGTGGACAAAACCGGTTACGGATAAGCCGTATTTCGGCTCTTCATCGAAGATGCTGTGACCGCCGCAAATGATCGCTCCTGCCTCGGCACATTTTTCATATCCGCCTCGAAGAATTTCATGTACAGCTTCTTTCGGCATCGATTTCGGTACGCACATGATGTTCAGAGCGAGCTTTGGCTCACCGCCCATGGCATACACGTCCGATAACGCATTTGTTGCGGCAATCTGTCCGAATGTGTATGGATCGTCTGCGATGGGAGGGAAGAAGTCAAGTGTTTGCACAAGCGCTTGTGTATCGGAAAGACGATAGACAGCAGCGTCATCGCTTTTATCAAATCCGACTAACAGATTATCATCATGAAGTATCGGAAGATCAGACAAGATCTTTGCAAGTACGCCAGCTCCGACTTTTGCACCGCATCCCGCACAGCTCGATAGTTTTGTCAATTTGATATCTTCTGTCATTTATGCCTCCTTGACTTGAATCAGAATATCAATGACTCCGCCGCAAATCATTCCTTTGTCGGCTGCATTTCGATTGTTCATCTTGCATGCGTATCGCTTTGCGTGTTCGCCGCTTTTCAGCATCGCTGCAGCGAATCCTGCAG
>ONMC01000154.1 GCA_900318745.1 uncultured Eubacteriales bacterium | reverse complement strand
TTGGCCCGCAGCTGGAGCATATCCGCCTGCAGCAGGATCATTTCCAGCAGCTCCTCCACGCCTTCTCCGGTCTTCGCGGATATTGCAAGAACCGTTCCGAAACCGGCTTCTTCGATGCATGATCTTGCCGCCTGCATTTGTGCGGCGCTTGCTTCGTCGCATTTGTTGATCAGTACGATGATCGGTGATCGCTCCTGTTTTAACAGCCGCATCACGTCGGAATCGCGTTCGCGAACGCCGTTCAATGCATCGACCACAAACAGAATCGCTTCCGTATCCTGCGACGCATCCTCCGCCACCTTCTGCATATATTCGCCGAGCTTGCTTCTCGGTTTCGTCATCCCCGGCGTATCGAGGAAGATCATTTGATAATTCTTACGCGTCAAAACGCCGGTGATACGATTGCGTGTCGTTTGCGCGCGATCGGTGACGATCGCGATCTTTTGTCCGACCAGACGGTTGATCAATGTAGATTTGCCGACGTTCGGACATCCGACAATGCTGAAAAAACCGCTTTTGAATCCGGTTGCCTGCATACTCATAAAAGATCCTTCGGTCCGAATCTGTGAGGCATGATCTGATCAAGCGTTTCCGCGATCACGCAGCTTCCGTCGCAGTTCGAGGTGATGACCGCAAAATCGCCGTCGCAGAATTCCGCCATGACCTGTCTGCATACGCCGCACGGATATGCGGGAGATTCGCCCGAGCCGATGACCGCAATTGCCGTAAACTCACGCACGCCGTCAAATATCGCTTTAAAAAACGCACTCCGTTCCGCACATACCGTAGGTGTATACGATGCGTTTTCGATGTTGCATCCCTGATATACGACGCCGTCCTTCGTGAGCAGCGCAGCGCCGACCGCATAATGCGAATACGGTGAATAAGAACGGTCGCGCGCTTCAGCCGCCAGCTTCAATAATTCGTTCTGCTTCTCCAAATCAATCATCTTGTAACTCCTATTCCGTTCAGTATTGCCGTTTGTTTTTCGCGCATGACGCGTTCATCCGCTTCCGTCATATGGTCGTATCCGAGCAGATGCAACACGCCGTGCACCGCAAGAAACGAAAGCTCCCGTTCCAACGAGTGTCCGTATTCGATCGCCTGTTCCTTTGCGCGTTCGTAACAAATCATGATATCGCCGAGATAACCGTCTGCGCAGAGTGAAATCTCACCTTCCCACGCAGGGAACGTCAGCACATCGGTGACCCGGTCTACGTGACGGAAGTCACGGTTCAGTTCACGGATCCGCTCCGGCGTATCGATCAGGATCGTCAGATCACCGCTTCGATTCTCGAACCGAAGCGTGGCCAGAGCGGCTGTTTCGATGCTTGTCCGCTCAGTATCCGTGATTTCGATGCTTTCGGATAAAACGTCAATCATCCCGATGCTCCTTTGCATGTGTATTCTCATGCCGTTCGTACGCCTGAATGATCCGCTGTACCAGTTCGTGGCGGACGACATCCTTGTGCGTCAGCTTGATGACGGAAATCCCTTCGACGCCGTCAAGAACGTGAATTGCATGCACAAGACCGCTCTTTTTCTCTTTCGGCAGATCAATCTGCGTCACGTCGCCAGTCACAACGATGCGGCTGCCTTCGCCGAAGCGAGTCAGGAACATTTTCATTTGTTCGATCGAGCAATTCTGCGCCTCATCCAGAATGATAAACGCGTTGTTAAGCGTTCTGCCGCGCATGTATGCAAGAGGCGCTACTTCGATCGCGCCGCGCTCCATCAGCTGCTTATACGTTTCGAGTCCGAAAAACTCCTGCAGTGCATCATACAGCGGACGCAGATACGGGTCGACCTTGTTTTGCAGATCGCCCGGCAGAAAGCCGAGCTTTTCTCCCGCTTCCACCGCGGGACGCGTCAGAATAATGCGTTCCACTTCTTTGTTTTTGAACGCAACGACTGCCATAGCGACCGCAAGATACGTCTTGCCCGTTCCTGCCGGACCGACGCCGAATACCAGCTCGTGCGATTTCAACGCCTGAATATAGCGCTTTTGTCCGAGTGTCTTGCACTTGACCTGCTTTCCGCGATTGGTCAGTGCAACGACGTCACCCATGATTTCCTTGATCAGTTCGGCTTTTCCGTCTTTCGCGATATCGATCGCATAACGGATCCTGCCGCGGTTGACCGCCTCGCCTTTTCTTTGCATTTCAAGAAGCTTTTCGAGCACGGTTTTGCAAAGAGCGACTTGATCCTCATCGCCTTCGATGGAGATGCCGTCGCTGCGGATCCGTAATTTCACGCCCGTTTCTTCTTCAAAAACAGAAACGTTTTCATCGAAAACGCCGAACAGCCCGATAGAATCGTCCATCGATTCCAATTCAATGCGTTCGATCGTATTCGGATGTTCCTCTGCCATTCAGATATTCCTCCGTTCTTCCGATGGTTTCTTCCGCTGTAATGATCACGACGGCTTTTGTTATGCCGTCGATCGTTTGAATCGATCCGTACTGATTCAGGATCATCGCATTTTTCGGGATCGATCGCATGGCTTCTTCTCGTGCGTTGATCAGCGCCGCCTGCTGCGATTCGTCTTCGCTCAATTGCCGATCGATCAACTCTATCTTCTGCGCGGTCCGTTCCACACAACAGACCGGGAACCGATCGCTGATACGAATTGTTCTCTCTTCCGTCAAGCGGTATTGTTCAAAGCTCGGCTTTGTTTCCATGAGCGAGTAAGGTCCGATACGGAACGACCGTACCGTCTCCGATTCGTCTCTTTGCACGGCTTCTGTCATGACAGACGGGCAAACGCAGCTGCTCTCATAGTGTACGGCAGCTTTTATCAGTCCTTCCGCCTCGGTCTGATACGATGCGTCTTTCCATTGCACGGTTCCGGATATCAATATGTCACCGACTTTGACACGGTCTCCGATGGCGACCTTTGCCTGCCCGCGCAGAACGGTCAGTTCCGTGATCACACCGTCCTTGTCCGCTACAATGTCGCCTGCTTTTCCCGTGTTGTGCTTTTCGGATTCCGGAATCGCTTCCACGACTTTGACCTTCAGCGTAACGCCTTCCCGATCGAAACCGATCCATGCCGCATCTCGAATGCGAACGGACATATCGTTCGCCGCTTCGATCAGAATTGCGCCCTTCGGTC
Organism: uncultured Eubacteriales bacterium; assembly: GCA_900318745.1. Taxonomy (GTDB): domain Bacteria; phylum Bacillota; class Clostridia; order Christensenellales; family CAG-138; genus UBA3792. The sequence goes on along the minus strand of ONMC01000154.1, from coordinate 247 downwards.
TTGCACCGACTTGAAGTCCGTAATCCTTCATCATTTCAAGGACGGTTGCAGGATCGACTCTTTCCGTTCCTTCGATGCGGATGAACCAAATTCTGGTCGATGCAATGAACAATGTGATCAGCATCAAGGCAAAACCGATCATCAGTACCGGACGTTTCCATGCTTTCCGAACAAGAAACGGGAACCCTCCGCGTTTGATGATCCGGATCCGAACCGGCAGTCCGCTTCCATCCGTTTCGCTCCCGGA
>ONMC01000196.1 GCA_900318745.1 uncultured Eubacteriales bacterium | reverse complement strand
ACTGCATACGAAAGATCGCATGCGCCGCGATACACATCGTACAATTGGGCATATCCGATCGCCTGCATTGCGGTATATCGATCCGGTGTCAGCCCCTGTTCGAACAGAGTAAACGCTTCGTTCACGAGACCGTTTCGAATCATTTCATCGACACGCGCATCGATTCGCCGATATAATTGTTCGCGATCCATTTGCAATCCGACACGCACGACCCGATACGTTTCGTCCGATTTCTGCGCCATTTCAAATGAACGATTCAGTTCCGAAAACGATCTGCCCGCAACGATACAAACTTCCAAAGCGCGTACGACGCGTTTTTTATCATTTGGATGCAGGCGCTCAGCCGTCGTTGGATCTAAGCTTTTCAGACGCTCAAAAACCGCTGTTTTGTCTGTATCATAATCTTGCTCAAGTGATGCTCGCAAAGACGGATCTGACGGCGCTGAGAAGCTCATGTCGGCAAAGATCGAATCGACATACAGTCCGCTGCCGCCGACCACGATCGGGAGACGTCCCCTCGACAGGATCGCGTCTATCGATCTGCGCGCCCCCTCGCGAAACGTCGAAACGGTGAAATGATCGTTCCTGATCTCCGCGCAATCGATCATATGATGCGGAACTCCGTCCTTTTCCGCTTCGGTCGGCTTTGCGGAGCCGATATCAAGCCCTCTGTAAACAGCAACCGCATCGGCTGAAACGATCTCGTCATACAATCCTCCGAAACATCTTTTCGAGTTCGGTTTTGGTGATCCGTACAACGACCGGTCTTCCATGCGGACAGGTCAAGGGAATCCGTCCGCTTAAAAACTCCGCAAGCAGGTCATGAATCTCTTCTTCCGTAACAGGTTCACCGCCTTTGATCGCATGTTTGCACGCGCTCTGCATCAGTCTTTCCTTCAGGATCTCTTCTTTCGGATGTTTCCCCTGCTCCTCCAGGATCGCGATGACCGCATGCAGGTACGCTTCATGAAGCATTTGTCCGTTCAGAACCGGGACCGCCGAAAGATTCAGCGTAAGCGCACCGCTTCGGATCAATCCGAAACCAAGCTCCGTGAACGTGCTTTGATTAGCATTCCACGTTTCCATTTCGGACGGCGTCAATACGACCTCTCTCGGTACCAGGAGGTGCTGTGATGATTGTTCGATCCTGCGCGCAACAAGCGCGTCATAGAGTTTTCGCTCATGCGCTGCGTGCTGATCGATCAAAAACATCTGATCGTTTCTTGTGACGATCCAATAGGTCAGGAATGCGCAGCCGATGACCCGGATCGGATCGTCGTTGAAAAGCGTTTGATGCTCCTCCTGCTCTTTCGGCGATTCAGCGGCCGGCTCCGGAATCCTGTACTGCTTCACGCTTCCGACCGAACCGGTCTCGCGAAACGTATTGAAATTGCTTTCGCGCAGCGAATAAGGCGTACGTTCCTTAGACTGCAGCGCGTGAAAGTCGATCCTCGGGCGCTCCGACAATGCAGTTTGCTGTGTATCATCCGGTTCTTCTGTCACATGCTGCTGAATCTGCACATTGTCGAGTGCGTGTTCGATATGGAGCGCGCGATCCATCAATGCGTTCTTTGCTGCCGCCGAAACCGACATGAAGACTTTGTTTTCATCTGCAAAACGAACTTCCGATTTTGTCGGATGTACGTTTACGTCGACTTCCTGCGGTGCGATTTGCAAATTGAAGACAAAAAACGGAAATCTGCCGATCATCAGCCGCGTATCATATGCCTGCGCAACCGCTGCCGAGATCGACGTCGAGCGGATCGAGCGTCCGTTGACAAATAATGTCTGGAACGTACGGTTGTTTCGTGAGATCTCCGGCAGCCCGAGATACCCGGAAATTTTCAGGTATCCGTTGTCATATTCCACCGGTACGAGCTTGTCTGCGACGGATTTGCCGTATACACAGAACACTGCGTTGAACAGGTCCCCGTCTCCGTATGTTTCATAAACGGTTTTTCCGTCTGATTCGTATCGGAACGAAACATCCGGACGTGCGAGGATCATTTTCCCGAGATAGTCGCCGATATACCCCGCTTCGGTTCGCGCAGACTTCAGGAATTTGAGCCTTGCGGGCACGGAAGCAAACAGCTCTTCGACCGAAAAAGATGTTCCGAAAACGCACGGTGCATCCTCTTCCGAAAGCACTGTTCCGTTATCGATCAAAAGCTTTGTACCGACTTCCGCATCCTTCGGTCTCGTTGTCATCGTAACGCGGCTTACCGACGCGATCGAAGCAAGCGCTTCGCCGCGAAATCCCAGTGTCAAGACATGAGTCAGATCCTCCGCCGTTTGGATCTTGCTTGTGGCATGACGCAAAAAGGCGTTTTTGCA
>ONMC01000158.1 GCA_900318745.1 uncultured Eubacteriales bacterium | reverse complement strand
TGGCGACGCTATCGCCAAGGCTACCGCTGAAGGTGCTTTCTCACTCATCGGTGGTGGTGACTCTGTGGCTTGCGTCAACAAGTTCGGTCTGGCCGACCAGGTGAGCTACATCTCTACCGGCGGCGGTGCTCTGCTCGAGGCTATCGAGGGTAAGATTTTGCCAGGCGTAGCAGCTATCAAGGGCGAGTAAATGAAACGGACATTCTTCTATATCATGATGGCCGCGGCGCTCAGCGCTTGCGGCCATCGTGCTTCTACGGCGGATGATGCGGCAACGGATAGCGCAGACTTCGTGATGACAGAATTGCCGTACACAGAGTCAGTGGATTCGACCACAGCAAAACCCGCGCTCACTATCGACACTATCCGCATCGAGCGCACGGATTCGATGGCCGAAGTGGCGCTGAACATCCAATGGCCCACGGGTGGCGACGTGGCGCTGACGAAGAGCGTCCGTCAGTTCATCCGCGACGTCTGCGGCATCAAGGACGAGGCGTTCATAGGCACGAAGGCGGACTGGCGTGACGTGGTAGACACGGAGTACAACGGTCTGGTGGAGAGCTGGAACGGCACGTACGGCGACAGCGAAGAGGGCGGTCCGTCGTTCACCTCAACAACTGAGGTCGTGCAATTGGTCGAGACTCCGAAATTCGTCACTTTCTATGGCGAGCATTCCAGCTACACGGGCGGCGCTCACGGTATGGCCGGACACATCGGCCGAACATTCCGGAAGAGCGATGGCCGCGCCATAGGCTACGAGACGGACTACGACGAGAAATTCAACATCGTACACAAGGACGACAACCTGCTGAAGGACACGAAATCTCCTGCGCTCTATGCGCTCATCAAGGCTGGTGTGATGGAATATTTCAAGGCGTGCGGACAGGCGATGGCTGATGAGGCGGAGTTGGCCGACTTTCTGCAGGTAGACGACGTGAACCGCATCCCCTTGCCCGCCAACGCGCCGTATCTGACGAAGACGGGCGTCGTGTTCTGCTACACGCAGTACGAGATTGCGCCGTACGCGGCGGGCATGATTACGTTCGAGATTCCGTTTGCCAAGATCAGTCCCTTCTTGACCGACGAGGCGAAGGCGCTGATTAAATAGTAAAAGTTTACCGGCACTAAGTTCCGACTTTACCGGCATTAAACTCCGACTTTACCGGCACTAAACTTTGGCGCTGTCGTACTGCTTCGAACATCAGTATGGCGGCGCTAACGCTTACGTTCAGTGAGTCGATGCAGCCGAGCATAGGGATGCGGATGTGGGCGTCGGCGGCCTGTCGCCAAAGGTCAGTCAGTCCGTCGTGCTCGGTGCCCATGATGATGGCCGTCGGTGCGGTCATGTCGGTGTCGTAGTAAAGGCGGGAGTCCTGTAGCTGTGCGGTCAGAATCTGGATGCCGCGTGCTTTCAGAAAGCGGATGCACTCGTCGGACGAACAGGCCACACACGGCACGATGAACGCGGCGCCGACGGACGAGCGAATCAGATTAGGGTTGTAAAGGTCGGTCAACGGGTCGCACACCACGACGGCATCAACGCCGGACGCATCGGCCGAACGCAGGACGGCACCCAGATTACCAGGCTTTTCGACACTCTCCAACACGACAATCAGTGGTCGTTCGCTGAGTTTAAGGTCGTCCAGCCGCAGGTTCCGCGTCCGCACCTCAGCAATCAGGCCCTCCGTCGAGCCACGATAGGCAATCTTTTCGTAGACAGCCTTGTTCCTGTCTTCCCCGAGGCCGAGGTCCTTGAGGTCAAGATAGCGGTAGAGCACGTCCATTCCGGTGGTCCTGTTGGTGCGGAGGTTGTTGAGCAGGGCGGTCTTCGCGACCTGGAACGCCTCCTCGGAGAGCGGCATGGAATTGATGATCCCGTCGAAGGCCTCGACGGCCGTCTTATCGACGAAAAGATGCATCGAGAGCATCTCATCCACGTACAGGCGGAACCGGCGCACGCCGCGCGCCCCGTTCTTCATCCCTTCGCGGCTGATCGTCATGGTCTGGGCATGGCGGTCATAGTGGAACGTCAGATGCTCCAGGCCATAGCGCAGGCGCAGGTCGACGTTCTGAGCCTCGCCCAGTTTGATGTTCAGCAGGATCTCCGAGCCATCGGAAAGGTCGGACTCCACGCGCGCAGCGGAATCCGCTGTCACCGTGTTTTCCGTCTCCGCGATGCGAAGCTGGGAAAGTCCCCGGTCCGCAATGTATGTGCCGAACGTATTGTTCAGCGACTGCGGTTTGAACGCCACATGCAGGAGCGGCTCGAACGTCTTGTCGTACTGCGTCATCGAAACGTAGTACAGCGGAAATCTGCCCAGTCTGCGCTCGAATCCGTCAAAGTCGTCAAACAGGTATGCGCGGGTGATCTCTCTTGCTCTGTCCGGACGGAAGTTGAAGAAGATCACGCTGTCGTTTGCGCCGATCGTCGCCGTGGGCTTACCGTCGGTAAGGATCACCGTCGGCTGCACGAATTCGTCCGTTTCACCGCGATCGTAGCTCTGCTGCATCGCTTCCGGACCGGAAGACGCCGTCAGCCCCTCGCCGTAGGTCAGCGCCGCATACGCGCGCTCAACGCGCTCGAAGCGGTTGTCGCGGTCCATCGCGTAGAAGCGCCCCATGACCGTTGCAATCTTGCCGCAGCCGATTTCGGAGAGCTTCGCGTCGAGCTGTTCGAGGTAGCCCTTGCCGGAGGACGGCGGAACGTCGCGTCCGTCCATGAAGCAATGGACATAGACCTTTTTGAGCCCGCTGCGCTTTGCAAGCTCAACGAGCGCATAAAGATGCTCGAGGTGACTGTGCACGCCGCCGTCGGAGCAAAGTCCCATCAGATGCAGAGCGGTATCGTGCTTTCTGCAGTTCTCGATCGCGCCGACGAACGCCGGATTCTCGAAGAAATCGCCGTCCTGAATCGACTTCGTGATGCGCGTCAGTTCCTGATACACGATGCGTCCTGCACCGATGTTCGTGTGACCGACCTCGGAATTGCCCATCTGTCCGTCGGGCAGTCCGACGTCCATGCCGCTTGCGCCGATCAGCGTGTGCGGATAGGTATTCCAGAGACGCATGAAGTTCTTTGCTCCGTCCGTCAGGATCGCGTTATACGGTTTCTCCTCGCGATAGCCGAAGCCGTCGAGGATGATCAATGCGGTAATCGGCT
>ONMC01000165.1 GCA_900318745.1 uncultured Eubacteriales bacterium | reverse complement strand
CGTGCAGTGAGGTGAAAGCAATGGAAAAAGAATTCATCAAAGTGAAAAGTCAATCCGTAACGCTGAATGTCACAGCAGGCAAAATCGACAGCTTCCGCCAGATCGAAAAAACGACAGGAACCGTCCGCGTCTACGAAAACGGTTGTATCGGCATTGCCGGCTGTCTCGGAGAACCGGATGAGGAAGAATTGACAAAGAAAGCGCAGGAAGCACTCTCATTCGGAATCCCGTATCCCGAAAAACTCGAAGGCGCGACGGAGATGGAGGAGCATCATGACGCGGAGATCATTCCGATTCCCGCATTCATCCCGACCATGCAGGCGTTTTTGGATCGGCTCGGTGAGCTCTGTCCGCGGTTTGCGTTATCCAATAAGATCAGCCTGAACAATACGATAACGGAATATCGGAATTCCAAAGGGAGACATCTTTTAAACTCCGGCAGAAGCTTTGACGTCAGCTTGATCGCGCAAAATCGAGGATCCGGCAATCTCTTCGATACAGGGTTCGGCTGGAGCGGCGATTACTTTGACGCGGAAGAGCTGCTGAAAGAATTCAAAAAAGAATACGATGCGTTCTATGTGCCTGCAGAGATCAAACCGGGTCGTTATCCGGTTGTGACGGAGGCTTCAACCGTGTTTTATCCCTATTTCAGACATTTTGTCGGGGATTTGTATGCCGCCGGCGCATCGCTGCTTTCCGGCAAGCTCGGTGAAAAGGTGTTTTCCGATCGGCTGACAGTGCGCGACGATCGCAATCCGGCGACAGCGGACGGTGCATGTTTCTTTGATGCGGAAGGCTGTATCGCACGGGATTATCGCCCGACGCTGATCGAAAACGGCGTTCTGAAAGGACTCCTGACTACAAAGAAGACTGCCGAAGCGTACAACCTGCCGAACCTCGGCAACGCACAGGCGGCGTATGACGGCGTGCCGGATCTCGGATTCGGAAGGCTGTATCTGGACGCAACCGCAAAGAGCATGAAAGAGCTTGTTCTCGGAAAGGCAATCTTCGTTGTGATGGCAGCGGGCGGTGACGCTACGCCGGACGGTCATTTTGCTACGCCGGTACAGATGGCGTATCTGATGGAAAACGGCGAACTCGTCGGTCGTCTGCCCGACATCTCCGTGGCCGGAGATTTCTTCGATCTGTTCGGAAAGGATTATCTCGGCACCGTCCATGACGATCCGCTTAAAGGCAGCATCTTGACCGCTTTTGAAATGGACGTCGAAAAGGCATAACAAAGCAGAGAAACCAAAAAACAGCCGGATCCGAAAACGGATCCGGCTGTTCTGCATCGAATGGGGGCTGCGCCGCTTTCACACGGGCGCAGCTGCAGCGAATTCTCGGCGATCCAGAGAATGCTGCATTACAGTACGGCGCGCTGTTTTTCTCTTTTCGCAACCGAAACACGAAGGCACCATCACAATCAAAGCAGACAGTAAGGGCTATCCTTCGGCAACAGCGACAGTGGAGATACAGGCATGAAACGGTTTCAGTTTTTCGGGGCGATGTCGCCAAAGGAATCCCAACGGGAAAAAGAGCATCGCGCTTTGGCAAGGAGAGCGGCGGCAGCGGGCATCGTTCTTTTGAAAAACGATGGCGTTCTGCCGATGCAGCCCGGCAAGATCGCGCTGTATGGGCCTGGCAGCCGCATGACGGTCAAGGGCGGAGCGGGCAGCGGCGATGTGCACGAGCGTTACAGCGTATCCATTGAACAGGGGCTTCAAAACGCAGGATTCACGTTCCCGAATACGCTTTGGATGGATCGCTTTGAAGCAAAGTACAAGGCAGACGTCGCAGAATGGAAAGCAGGCGTAGAGGAAAGTATCCGCGGCTATGGCCCGATCCGCACCATGCAGATGTTTATCAGAATCGGCGAACAGCCCATGCCGTATCCGACTTGTGCGCCGATCCAAGGCGACGAGCTGACCGATGAAACCGATACCGCGATCTATGTACTATCCAGGCAGGCGGGTGAAGGATATGATCGCCGCGTGGAAAAAGGCGATTATCTATTCTCCGATGTGGAAAAGGAGAGTTTGAAAAAGCTTTCTGCCCATTATCAAAAGCTGATCCTGGTACTGAACTGCGGCAGCGTAATCGACCTGTCGATCCTGGATGAGACGCGGATCGACGCCGTGCTGTTCTATGGTCAGGCGGGAACCGAGGGAGGAAACGCACTTGCCGATATCCTGACCGGAAAAGACTGTCCCTCCGGACGATTGACCGATACTTGGGCGGTACGGTATGAGGATTATCCTGCGGCGGACACATTCGGACATCGCAACGGCGATCTGGAAAACGAGGAATACCGCGAGGGCATCTATGTCGGCTATCGTTGGTTTGAGAAAAACGGCATCCGTCCGCGGTATCCGTTCGGGTATGGTCTGAGTTATACGACTTTTTCAAAGAAGGTAAGCGATGTATCGGATCGCGCCGCCGTTGTGACCGTACAGAATACCGGCAATATGGCAGGGCGTGAAACGGTGCTGCTGTTTGTGCAAAAGCCCGACGGAAAGATTGACCACGAAAAGCGATGCCTTGTTGCATTTGCGAAAACCGGAAATCTTGCGCCCGGTGAAAGCGAAACAAGAACCGTTTCGTTCGATTTGGAACAGATTGCAATCTTCGATGAAGAAAAACACGCCTTTCTTTTGGAAGCGGGATCGTATATACTGTATATGGGAAATGAGCCATGCGGCAGTTTCTCTCTGTCGGAAGAAAGAGTTTATTCGATTACGCGCGTGAAGCACGAAGAAATGCACAGCGGGCATGTAAGCAAGGTCCTTGCTTCCCTAACTGATCGAGAAAAGTGTTTGCTGGTCACCGGTGGCGGCTATCCTTTGCGGGCGTACAATCAGGTCA
>ONMC01000167.1 GCA_900318745.1 uncultured Eubacteriales bacterium | reverse complement strand
CGATAGCCGAAGCCGTCGAGGATGATCAATGCGGTAATCGGCTTCATCAGAAATGGACCACCTTCGAGAAGTCGTCCGCCTTCAGGCTTGCGCCGCCGATCAGACCGCCGTCGATCTCCGGCATCGCCATCAGTTCGGAAGCGTTCTTCGGATTCATGCTGCCGCCGTACTGGATGCGGACCTTTTCCGCGGTCGCGTTTCCGAACACGCCCGCGATCGCTTTGCGGATCACGCCGATGGTCGCGTTCGCATCTTCCTTCGTCGCCGTCTTGCCGGTGCCGATCGCCCAGATGGGTTCGTATGCGATGACGACGGATTCGACCTGCGCATTCGTCATATCTTTCAGTGCCGCAACGGTCTGATTCGAAACCAGCTCGTCGGTCACGCCCGCTTCACGCTGTTCAAGCGACTCGCCGACGCAGATGATCGGCGTGATGCCCGCGTTCAATGCCGCAAGCGCGCGCTTGTTGACGGTCTCGTCGGTCTCGCCGAAGTACTGTCTGCGCTCGGAGTGACCTACGATCGCGTACTCGACGCCGCGTGCTTTCAGCATGTCCGCAGAGATCTCTCCGGTGAACGCGCCCTTTTCCGCCCAGTGGATGTTCTGTGCACCGAGCTTGATGTTCGTACCCTTGATCGTCTTGCCGACGCAGCAAAGATCGACGTACGGCGGGCAGACCACGACGTCGCACTGCGCATCCTTCACGAGCGGGATCAGCGCTTCGACCAGTTCGACCGCCTCGTCGGGCGTCTTGTTCATCTTCCAGTTGCCCGCGATGATCGGACGTCTGGTTTCCTTATCGTTCAGCACCGCCACGCCGGGCAGGACCTTACCCTCGAGGAACTCAAGCGACGCGCCGCCGCCGGTGGAAATGTGCGTCATCTTGCTCGCAAAACCGAGCTTCTTGACCGCGGAAGCGGAATCGCCGCCGCCGATGATCGTCGTGCCTTCGCAGTCCGCGCAGGCCGCCGCGACCTTCTTGGTGCCCTCGGCAAACGCCGGGAATTCGAATACGCCCATCGGTCCGTTCCAGATGACCGTCTTGGCTTCGAGGATCGTCTTGCGGAACAGCTCGCAGGTCTTTTCGCCGATGTCGAGACCCATCCAGCCCTCGGGGATCGCGTTCGAAGGAACCGTCTTATGCTCTGCATCCGCCGCATACTCCTTTGCAACCACGGTGTCGACCGGGAGCAGCAGATTGACGCCGCGTTCCTTGGCTTCCGCCATCAGATCCTTTGCGAGGTCGATGCTGTTTTCGTCGAGCAGCGAGGTGCCGATCTCATAACCCATCGCCTTGAAGAACGTGTACGCCATGCCGCCGCCGATGATCAGGCTATCGCACTTTGCGAGCAGGTTCTTGATGACGCCGATCTTGTCCGCGACCTTTGCGCCGCCGAGGATCGCCACAAACGGACGCACCGGGTTTTCGAGCGCTTCGCCCATGACGCTGAGTTCTTTGCCGATCAGGTATCCCGCAACTGCCGGAATGTAATCCGCAACGCCTACCGTGGACGCATGTGCGCGATGCACGGTGCCGAACGCGTCGGATACAAAGATGTCCGCCAGCGAAGCGAGTGCCTTTGCGAATTCCGGGTCGTTCTTTTCTTCTTCCTTATAGAAGCGGGTGTTCTCCAGAAGGACGATCTCGCCTTCCTTCATGTCTTCGATCGCCGATTTTGCGCTTTCGCCGATCGTGTCGGTTGCAAACCAGACGCGCGTATCGGGCAGCAGCTCTGCAAGGCGCTGACCGACCGGCTCCAGCGAATACTTCGGGTTGACCTCTCCCTTGGGTCTGCCGAGATGCGAGCAAAGGATAACCTTCGCCTTGTGCTCCAGAAGATACTTGATCGTCGGCAGCGCCGCAACGATGCGCTTATCGTCCGAAACGGTTCCGTCCTCCGCGAGCGGTACGTTAAAGTCCACGCGCACAAGCACTTTCTTGCCTTCTACGTTGACGTCTTCGATTGTCTTTTTTGCCATAGTTGTATATTCCTTTCGTTAAAGTACTGTATCATGAAGCGTCGTCCGCATCATTTCAAATCTCATAGCTTTTGCCTTCTTCGGCAAAGGCGCTTCCGCCGACCGGATACACCGGCTGTGCGCCGAACCGATGCGTGAGCAGCACGCGTCCGCAGTTTGCCGCTTTGCCGAGCGAAACGACCTGTTCGCCGGTCATATGGTTCTTCAATGCGTTCGGGTTCGACGCATCCGCAAGGCACGCGTCCGCAAGCAGCAGATCGGCGTCTCTTGCCGCGTCGGTCAACCCGTCGAAATACCCGGTATCGCCGGTGTAGAACAGCGCGTGTCCGTTCCGGTCCGTCACGCGGACGCCCATCGTCGGCACGGCATGCCGGACCGCCGTAAACCGCAGTGTGAGCGAGCCGATCCGCGCCGTCATGCCGTCGTGCGTTTCGATCGGTTCGAATACCGCGCGCCTGAGCGTATCGATCTGCGGCGAGTATACCTGCATCGGTACGCTGCCCTGTCCGAATTCGAGCGCGTAGCGGATCAGATCGATCTCCCCCGCGTGGTCCGCATGCATATGCGAAAGCACGACTGCATCAAGCTTTGTCAGCGGGATGTGTTCGAGCAGCCGCGACAGCGCGCCGCTTCCGCAATCGAGCAGGATGTGCGTATCGCCGTTCTCGATCAGGTACGACGAGCATCCGCCGCCTGCGGCGGGAAACGGACCGTATACGCCCAAAAGCGTCAGCTTCATTCCGCTTCCTCCGACGCTGTCAGGATCTCATCGATGATCGTGTCGACGTGCGACTCGCCCTCGTCGGACTTTTGCGTGATCTCATCGACGGTCCAAAGCCGCTCATCAGTGACGGGTTCCTGCGGCTTTTCGGG
>ONMC01000172.1 GCA_900318745.1 uncultured Eubacteriales bacterium | reverse complement strand
GATTCCGCGTTCGCGCGAGCGCGCCGTTGCGATCAGCGCACGCACGGGAATGGGCGTCGACACGCTGCTGGAACGGATCGAAACGGAACTGAACCGCACACAGCGCAGAGTCGAACTTGTGATCCCGTACGAAAAATACAACGCGATCCGCGTGCTGCACGAGATCGGCACGGTGCTTTCGGAAACGCATGAAGCGGACGGCACGCACGTCGTTGCGATGCTCGAGGAAAGCAAGCTGTACCGGCTCAAAAACATGCTGGAAGACGAGCGATAACCGCTGCGCGAAACCCGGCTTTTCAAGGCGAAGGATCTGTGGTATACTGTACCTGTAGGAGAATGTCATGAAACGACTGATCACACTGCTGTTGTCGGCGGCGATGCTTTGCACCGCGGTGCCGCACGCAGTCGCCGATACGCAAACCGAACAGACATACGAAGCAGATCATGCGGTGATCTACAATCCTTTGCCGTACGTAAAAACCGAAAACGATCTGTTTACGGGCACGATCGAAAAGGACGAACCGGACGCGGAACCCGAAGGAGAAGCGCCGTACCGGTCCGGTATGCATCGCACCGGAAAGGATTTCGCGAAGAAATCGGAAACGCCGGACACGCATGCGTTCTGGGTCTGCACCGATCTGAATACCTATACCTATGACAGACGCACATTCCGTCTTGCGGCGGAAGGCGAGCACTTTTGCATCTGGACGCTGCCGGACGATACGGTTTCGCTGACGGACGAGCAGATCGAGCGGATGGCGCAGCAGTTCGGGACGGTGATCTATCCGAGCGATACGGAACGCTTCGGACCGTTCCGCGATCTCGGCGGGGACGGAAAGATGCACATCGTCGCATATGCGATGAACAGTCTGTCTGTCTGCGGATTCTTTGATTCCTACGACCTGTATTCCGAAGAGGAGATCGGGATCATCGATCCGGACGATGCGGACAGCTACAACTGCCTGCCGATCATCAACATCAACACGCGTCTTGCCGGGAACGAACAGACGGTTCTGTGCACGCTTGCGCACGAGTTCCAGCACCTGATTCTGAGAAGTGCGGTGCTTGCATCCCCCGCGAACACGGACCGGCTCGGATCGGAAAAAACCGTCGGACTCTGGCTCAATGAGGGCTTTTCGATGGAAGCGGAGGAGCTGAGCTATCCCGGAGCGGTCGCCGAACAGGGCTACATCGAAGCGTTCGAACGCTCGGACAAGGTACGGTTCGGCATGAGCTATGCGAATTTCGACGCGACGTCGAGCGACGTCGGCGCATACGGACAGTCCTTTCTGTTTGCCGAATACCTGAAAGCGCTGTGCGGCGAAACGGTGTTTGCGGTGTTTCTGAACGGTTGGAGAAACGAGACCGATCCGGACGCGCTGACGGAAGCGCATATGTTTGCGACGCTGCTGACCGACGCGCAGAAGGAAGCGATCATGGATGCGGCGCAGTACACGGAATCGATCGAAACCCGGCTCGGATCCGACGAAGCGGTGCTTGCGTCCAAGCTCGCGCTGACGTTCCGGCTCGCGATCCTGTTGAAGCAGGAGCAGGGGATCTATTCGATCGGCACACAGACGCCGGAGCCGCCGGTCTATGACGGCACGGGACGCAAACTCGAAGGCGGCGGCGCGCTGTATCTCGAGATCAAGGACGGCAGTTTCTCGATTCCGAAGGATGCGGAAGCGGGACTCGTGTACGTTCTGATCAAAAACGGCGGGATCGTCGGCGTTGTTTCGGCGGAGGAGCCGGACGAGGGCTTTTACGTGATCGCGGCGGAGCACGACGGCGAATGGCTTGCGATCCCCGCAGAGCCGTTCGACGGCAGTACCGTGAAAGGCATTCCGATCGCCGCGCCGCAGGACGGCACGATCCGCTCGCAGGATGCGATCGGCGCGATCTTTTACGCGTCGCATACGAAGAACGGTTATCGCTTTACCTGCGACGATGAAGACGGCGAGTATGCCCTGACAAGGACGGATACGAACAAACAGACGCTGTCGGTCGCACAAAGCGACACGGCGTTCGGATGGATGCACTTTGCGGACGGATCGGACCGTCTGCAGGCGGACGGATACTACGGCCGCTCGATCCTGTACGGAAAGATCAGCGGCGGATTCGGATACTATGCGCCTGCCTACTTTGAAAACACATCGTTTGACAAGGTCCGGCTGCTGCCTGTTTCGATCATGCGCGGCGATACGAACCTGGACGGACAGCGCACGGCGGCGGATGCGTCGTTGATTCTGCGCATGCTTGTCGAATTATCTTATATGAACGCACCGATGCGCGCCGCGGCGGATACCGACGGCGACGGGGAGATCACGGCGGCGGACGCGTCGAAGATCCTGCGCATCCTTGTACAACTGGAATCGGAGGAAGATTTACATTGAAACGGGTATTCCGAAAACTCATTGCAGCGGCGCTTCTGCTGTGCATGCTTACGGGAACGGTTGCGTGCAATATCGTCGTCACGGAAGACACGGGCAGCGAGATCGAGATCAGCGAGGTCGTATTGAGCAACGGCGAAAGCTATGTCGATGAAGCATACGGTTCGCCGGACTGGATCGAACTGCACAATACGGGCGAATTCGGCCACCGTTCAAGGAGGCGGAATCTGCAACTGTGCGACGACAAACTGCACAATCACGGGGAATTCAGCGCCAAGCGGTGGCGGTGCGGCCGGTGGGTATAGCACGGGGTCTCTCATCCTGTCGGGATGCTACGTGACAAACAACTTGGCCACCGCGTCCGGTGGGGGGGCGTATGGGGCTGTGGCAGGTCGTGTGTTTGCGGAGAATTGCGCTTTTGACGACAACAGCGGTAAAAATGGCGCTGGTTTGTACCAATGTTCTGCCACGGGCTGCAGGGTGCGTTCGAACGTTGCGACTGAGAGTGGCGGCGGCACCTACGACTGTATCCTTTCGGATTGCCTTGTCGCCTGCAATGTCGCGAC
>ONMC01000174.1 GCA_900318745.1 uncultured Eubacteriales bacterium | reverse complement strand
CGTCATTTCAAACAGATGCAGACGTCTCTGTTCGCGTTCCCTGTAGTTTTGGATGATCTCGCGCTTCAGCATCTTTTTCAGGAATGCCTCCGGTGACAGAATGTCGATATGCCCGTATCGTTCGATTCGGCGGTAAAAGCTTACATAAACATTTTGCAGGGCGTCCTCCGCATCCGTCGGATCCGAGAGATGCACGATCGCGTATTTCAGAAGCGATCGATACGTTTTTTCGTATACCCGTTCAAAATAGCTGTTGCTCATGATTCTTCTCTTTCTGCAAGTACTTACGTCCATATAGAGCAAGGTAACCCGCAAACGGTTGCAAAAAAGAACACGTTTTTCGTGTTCTTCTGTATGATAATCGCGATTGAATGATTTGGCAAGCGTCACATGCCGGTGCAGACGCCGTTGCTGTCGACCTTTCGTTCGCCCTGCGGCAGCAGTTCGGAAATCGTAACGAAGTGATAACCCTGTTTTTGGGCTTCTTCGATCAGCTTCGGAAGATACGTTTCGATCTCATAGCCGTTGTTATGCGAAAGGATGATGCTTCCGTCCGAAAGCTTCGGCAGAACGGCATTCAAAATGGTCTCTGCGCTCCTGCCTTCTTTCCAGTCGACGGTATCGAGATTCCACTGCACGATCTCATATCCCATATCGCGCACGGTGGACACGACGGTATCGTTATACTCTCCGAACGGCGCGCGGAACAGTGTACAGCGCGTTCCCGTCAGTTCTTCGATCCGATCGTCGAGGTCCTTGAGTTCCTTTCGGATCTCATCCGCGGAGATCCGGTTCATATGCGGATGCGTCAGCGAATGGTTGCCGATCTCATGTCCCCGCTTCGCGATCTCTTTCACGACGTCCGGATATGCCTTGACCCAAACGCCGCACAGAAAAAACGTTGCCTTGATCCCGTAACGGTCGAGCGTATCCAGGATAAACTGTGTTTTATCCGCGCTCCATGCCGCGTCGATCGTCAAAGCGATCGCATGATCCGTTCTTCCGACCTGGTAGACCGGAACAAATCGCGAGTTGACCGGGATCGTGTTTAGTTCATAAACGTCCACCGCCGCCATGGTCGGTTCGGTCTGCTCCGCCTCCCGATCGTGAAATACAAAATATGCCGCAGCGGCAGCGCCGATCAAAGCAATGCATATCAGCACGGCAATCCATGTTTTCTTGTTGATGATAATGACCTGCATCCCTGTTCCCTCCGAGTCTTTATCACAATCTATGCGGAAGGAGAACGGATATGCAAACAAAAAAGCCGGTCAATGCCGGCTGAATTCAGTATGCCAAACGGCAGTAGCCGTTTTTGAGAGGCAGCCGAAATGCATCATCGAACACGAGATACTGCATGCTGTACAAACGTTCGCCTTCGATTCCGCAATCGATCGGCGCAAGCACATGCAGCGGCTTTTCGGCGCGCCGCGCCGCCTCCGAAAGAAGTGCTTCGTATGCGTCTTTCTTTTGTGCAAGCAGTTCGTATACGGAGCCGGATTTGCCGATGATGAGATACCCGATCGGTTCGTTCTGTTCGTATGCGATCAGCGTCTTTGCGTCGTCCGTCGCATAGTCCGCATAGACGGTTCGAAACTCATAAAGATCGCGCAGCTGCATGCCGTCATGGGTCCGCATCGCCGCCCGATAGATCGAAAGCATGTCGGAGAACTCCGTTCTCTCCTCGATGCGAAACGACGCGTTCGGATGCACGGATCCCGAATTGATCTTCATTATGTCCGTTCCGTTGCGAAAGCCGAGCGACCGATAAAGCGATTCGGAAACGGGATGCAGATAACAGCAGACGAAGCCGTTTTGTCTTGCTTGATCGATCAGCAGCGTCATCAGCCGATGCATCAGACCCCGGCCGCGGTACTGCGGTCGTGTCGAAACCCCCGCAACCAGCAGAGCCGGCAGGTCCCTTCCTTCTGCTCGGATCACGGTCGGTCTGCCCAGCGCCATCGCGATCACCACACCGTCTTCGAATGCACCGAACGAGTGCTCCGGGTAAAACCGATTGTCAAAGTAATATGCCGCAAAAGCGGGATCCTCTTCGAAGATCTCGATCCACATGGACTGCGCAGACGCGCGGTCGGCTTCTTCCATTTTACGGATCGTCACAGCTGTCTCCTTCCCGCGGCGCGCGCATACACACTCATGGCGATGCCGACGCAGGCAAACGATGCAAGGATGTTGGAACCGCCGTAGCTGATGAACGGCAGCGGGATGCCGGTCACCGGCATGGCGCCGAGGTTCATCGCGACGTTTTCGAAAATATGCGCCATCAGCATCACCGTGCATCCGATCACAAGGCAGCGCCCGAATGTGTCGCGCGCATTCAGAGCGGTGTGCAGCCAATGGAACAGCAGAATGAAAAACACGATGATCAGCATCATACAGCCGAAGAAGCCGATGCCCTCGCCGATGCCGGAAAAGATGAAGTCCGAATGCCGGATCGGCACATACCCCGTCTGCGTCAGCGTGCCCTTGGTGAAATAACCCTTGCCCCAGAATCCGCCGCTGCCGATCATTTGCTTGGCATGCAGCACGTTTAATCCGCTGCCCTCCAGGTTGCGGGTCGGGTCGAGGAACACGCTGATGCGCTCCTTCTGTACGTCCGTGAGAATCAGCATCCAGCTCAGAATGCCGCC
>ONMC01000175.1 GCA_900318745.1 uncultured Eubacteriales bacterium | reverse complement strand
GGTATCGTTGTCGATGCCGCCGTCATAGCCGATGTTGGGAACGGTGTCTACTGCGACGCCGTTCTCATCCGTCTGCTCGTCACCTTCAGCGATCGTTGAGAGCGGGAGCATCTGCATGATCATCAGGATCGAGATGATAACCGCCCAAAAGCGTCTGCCGAAGAGTTTGCCGGTCAGATTTGCCATGTCTTTGTTCCTCCATTTATGATATTGGATACTGTTGTTTCCTTCCGCATACCGTGTGAACTGTGCAATCGCACAGATTTTGCACGTCGTCTCGTTCAATTGCGTACAATTTCGCGCATAACGGCATACTACACGTATGCTATAATACAGTATAAGTATAGAAGCTTTCTGAAAGGATTTCAAGTGTAAATTTGATTGTTTTGCGAGATATTCATTATAAAATAACATATCCGGGTCGATCGCGTTTGTAACGGTGCGTTTTTGGGACATGTTAAAACAAATTTGCGAGATGTTCGGGATTTCGCGCAATGCAATTTGCGTCATCCGTTCAATTGCTGAGAAGCGCGTGTTCTTTGCAGCGGCAAACGCATGCCCCGCTTGAAAAGACGTTTGTAATATGTTAGTATAAATTAAGGATGACATTCGGCTTTTGCCGCGTGTCAAATATCAGAAGGGGGCTTTGTACATGAAAAAACTGTTGTTGCTTGTGCTGGCGCTCGTGCTGGCATTTTCCGTGATCGGCACCGCCTTTGCGGAAAGTGAAGAACCCGAATTCAAACGACCCGTTCAGATCACCGCCGTCGATGAAAACGGCGAAGCGATCGACGGCGTCGAACTGCAGCTTTCGAACGATGAAACCGACATGATGAAGACCGTGAACGCCGACGGACAGACCCTGCTGCTGCCGGAAGGCGAATACGCGCTGGCGCAGATCACCGTTCCGGACGGATTCCTCGTCGATACGGAAGCGCTTGCCGTGACGGTCGAACGTCCGCTGGATGCGGTCGGCACGTTTATCGGAAACTGTGTATACGATCACAACCACACGGTCTGCACCAACGCGAAGCATGCGGGCATCGAGCTGTTCTCGCTGGAGAGTGAAAACGGCGAGACGATCGTTGCGTACTGCTTCAACCACGGACTGAAGAACCCGAACGGCGAAACCGTGTATACAGCGTATACCGCCGACGCGGACGCGCTGTTCCGCTATGCGCGAAACAAGAATGATGACATCACGAAGCAAGAACTCTACGACCACGTGCTGTCGATCATCTATCATGCAAAGGACCTCGAAGCATTTGAACTCGACGAACAGGAGATCCGCTTCTTCACCTATATGGCGATCAAGACCTTTACGGATCCGAAATGCTTCTATGAGTTTGACG
Source organism: uncultured Eubacteriales bacterium (assembly GCA_900318745.1). GTDB lineage: Bacteria > Bacillota > Clostridia > Christensenellales > CAG-138 > UBA3792. The sequence continues at coordinate 1,277 of ONMC01000175.1, read as the reverse complement.
CCGAGGGCAAATCGCTTCTGATCCGCGACGAGAACAACAAGCCGGTCCTCGACGAGAACGGCAAGTATCAGTTTGCCGAGGGCGGATGCGTGCTCGGCGCGATGATCCACCACGTTGTTGCCGAAAAGCATGAGTTCCCGCAGAACTACAAGGATGCATATAACTACCTGCTGAACGTGACCGATCATCCGGATTACAACCTGTACTTCTACTATCCGGAAGGATATGACATCGACAGCGATCAGTCCTATCAGATCCTGATGTCCGCGAAGGAAGTCCCGGCACAGGAGATCCGCGTGGCGCTTCGTCCCGCGGCGCAGTTCCTCTTTACACTGAACTGGGACGATGCAAACAACAAGGATCGGATCCGTCCCGCTGCGGATTCCGTCGCATCGCTGATGCATCTGTTTGCGAACGGCACGGATGTGACCGAACAGTACGCGGACGGCATCGCCGTGGTTGAGCAAAACGGCGTATACGCCGTGAGCATCGCCGGTCTGCCCAAGCTGGATGCGGGCGGAAACGAGATCGTCTACACACTGCATCTCGATCTGCTGAACGGCTACATCACGGACAGCTTCATCGTGGAAAACGGCGACACCGTCACGCTGAGCCATCTCGTGCTTCAAAAGATCGACCGTCCGCCGATCACACCGATCACACCGATCAAACCGATTAAGCCGATCAAACCGATCAAGCCGGTCAGATAATCCGGAATCAACTGCAACAAAAAAGATCACATCGGAAACGGTGTGATCTTTTTGCTATCGAAAAAGCTTCGTGTATTATTCTTCGTCGCGGAAGACAAGATTGCCGGGCTCGGCGGACTCGATGATTGCGAGAGAGTGCAGGTTGACGCCGGCTTCGCGCAGACGGTCGCCGCCGCCCTGGAAGCCCTTCTCGATCGCGCAGCCGATGCCCACGAGCTCCGCCCCCGCCTGCTTGACGATGTCGCACAGACCGCGCAGCGCTTCGCCGCGCGCGAGGAAATCGTCGACGATCAGCACGCGCTGACCGGGCTTGATCCAATCCTTTGCAACGAGCAGCGTGACCTTCTTTTTATAGGTGTAGGAAAAGATCTCGCTCTTGAACAGACCGCCCTCGATGTTGTCGCTTTTCGCCTTCTTGGCATAGACCATCGGTTTGCCGAAACGCAGTGCGCAGATCGCGGTCAGCGCGATGCCGCTGGCTTCCGCGGTCAGAAGCAGATCCACGTCGTTGATGTCGAAGAACTTTGCAAATTCATCCGCGATGTGCGACATCAGCTCGCAATCCAC
>ONMC01000181.1 GCA_900318745.1 uncultured Eubacteriales bacterium | reverse complement strand
ATTGCGCAAATCCGTCTTTATAGCGCATCAGATCTCCTGCTCTTCGAAGATCAAGATACAACGTATCCGCTGCGGTTTCTGTAATGCCAAATGTGTCGGCGTTTTGTCTTGCCGCCATGATCTCATCACAATAATAAATCTTTTCCGCCTTGGAATCTGTGTTTTTCACCAGTTTTGCATAGCCTGAATAACAGTACGGTATGCATTTATCCGTTTGAAACAGTCCTTCCCGAAAGATCTGCCCCCTCTCGCTTATGTCACATAAAAGATCCCGATACACCGATCCCGCAAAGAACGAATATGCATCTGCACGTCTGCCGTGCTCCAATCGTTCATAAAAGGCTTCCTCACTGATCCCTTCCACCGAAATAAAGGATCCGCGATGACTTTTTTCATATTCATCTGCACGCTTTTGCAGCCAGTTCGACAGGCTTCCGCTGTAAGGACGATACCGAACGATATGATAGATCGTAATCGCCCCGCGATATGCTTTCTCCCGCACAAATCTCGTATCCTCATACGATCTTTGCGCACCGGCAGAGAGTCTGCCCGGCGAAAACAGCAGAAATGTGATCAGTAATACACAAAGAATCAGCCGTATATATTTCATGGTTCATCGTATTCGACAGTCATCGACGGGATCACAAAAAGCTTGTCCGATTTCTTAAAAGGATGCGAACGTAAATGGAAGAATACGGTAAAGAACCCTTGAACGGAGGTGAAGCAATGGAACTGAATGCACAGAAAAGAGGTTCCCGATTGTTTGTACAGCTTTCCGGTGAGCTCGATCATCACAGTGCCGAACAGACACGGATCATGCTCGATACGATGCTGCGGGATATCTCGGTGCGTGAACTGATTTTGGACCTTTCCGGTATGTCTTTCATGGACAGCGCCGGACTCGGCGTGATACTCGGGAGATTTCGCAAGCTGTCGATGCGCGGAGGAAAGCTTATCGTAAAGGGAATGAATGCGTCCGTGGACCGAATCTTTCGTATGTCCGGAATATACGCGATCGTAGAAAGGCAATAGGAGGCGCGCATGTATAACGAAATGGAAATCCGTTTTTTGTCCCTGTCCGGAAACGAAGGATTTGCTCGTGCAGTCGCATCCGCTTTTGCATCGCAGACCAATCCGTCGATCGAAGAATTGTCTGATATTCGTACCGCCGTTTCGGAAGCGGTCACAAATGCAATCATTCACGGTTACGAGCAGCGCACAAATGAAACCGTGCTGATGCGCATGACGATCCGTGACGGGATCCTCAGCATCGAAGTGCATGATGACGGATGCGGGATCGAAGACATCGACCTTGCGCGCAAACCGTTTTATACTTCCAAACCGGAACTCGAGCGTTCCGGCATGGGGTTTTCCGTCATGGAAGCCTTCATGGATCGTCTTTCCGTGCAATCGGAATACGGAAAAGGCACCACTGTTATGATGCAAAAGCGCATCGCTCATGGCATTTGACCGTAACTCGTTCGAATCCGCTGTCCTCGCCGCGCAAGACGGAGACCGAGATGCGGAGCAGCGGCTTCTCGAAGATAATCTTGCGCTTGTATGCGCGATTGTAAAGCGATATCTGAATCGCGGCGTTGAAGCGGACGATCTTCGGCAGATCGGCTCGATCGGGCTTTTGAAAGCAATCAGGCGGTTCGATCCCGGGATGAACGTATGCTTTTCCACATATGCGGTACCTCTGATTGCAGGTGAGATCAAACGCTTTCTGCGAGACGACGGAATGATCAAGTTCTCACGCAGCGCAAAGCAGCTCGCGTATGCGGTTTCGAAAGCGCTGGAAGAAGAGCCGAGTCTTTCCGTCGATGCGCTTGCCGAACGACTCTCCGTTTCCAGAGAGGAAATCGCCGTTGCAGCCGCAAGCGCAACCGGTGTCTCATCCCTGGATGAGCCGATCGGCGACGGCACCGAAAACCGTTTTGACCGGATCGGAACGGAAAGCGAAGAAGAGCAAAGCGTCAAGCGAATGACACTTGAAACTGCCGTCAAAGAACTGGATCCGCGCGAGCAGGTCCTGCTCCGTCTCCGGTATCGGGAAGAAAAAACACAGGCGGAAGTCGGGCGTGTGCTCGGTGTTTCGCAAGTTCAGGTATCGCGCATGGAAAAAAAGATCCTGACCGCTCTTCGAATCAGGATGCATGATCAATGACGATCTTTCGGTGAAATGGCTTTTTCCTCTCCCCTCAGCAAACGTTTGATGTTGTCTTTGTGGCGGAACAACAGAAGGGCTACGACCGGAAATACGAAAAACAGCTGATAAACGTCTACATAGCCGATCATCCATGCGACATACGTTGTGATCAGATAAATGATCGAGGTCAATATGGACACAAGAGATACACGTTTCCAGATCAGAAAGATCGTGATCGCGAGCACCGTTGAAACGAGAGCGGTCTGCCAGTTGATGCACCACATCATGGCAAACGCCGAAGCAGCGCCTTTTCCTCCCCTGAATTGATACAACACCGGATAACAGTGTCCGAGCACTACGGCAGATGCGGAAATGTATCC
>ONMC01000183.1 GCA_900318745.1 uncultured Eubacteriales bacterium | reverse complement strand
CCGTCGCCGCCGCGCACAGCAGAATGCGCGCATACGCGACCGCGACCTGCGCGCTGTAATCGGGGATCGCAAAGTTGCCGAGACCCGTCAGCGCAACGATGATCAGCACGACCGTGGACACGATGTGCGCCGAGACCGCCGCCTGCCCCAGCAGCAGACCGCCGATGATGCCGATCGCCTGCCCGATCGCGCCGGGCACGCGCAGTCCCGCCTCGCGCAGCAGCTGAAACACGAGCAGCAGAAAGATCATTTCGACCGAGAGCGGCAGAAAGACCATCGAGCGCGAGGCGATTACGGTCTCGATAATCTCGCCGGAAAGCTGTCCCGGATGGTGCAGCGCAAGCGCGAGAAAGTACCCCGGAAGCCAGATCGACAGTCCCGCGCCGAGCATGCGGATGCACCGCACGACCGTTCCGACCGGCTGACGCATGTCCGCGTCCTCGCCGCTCTCCAGGATCGCCTGCAGTGTGATCGGCAGCACGCCCGCAAGCGGACATCCCTCCGCAAGCAGCACGAGCCGCCCGTCGAGGATCGCGCGCGCCGCACGGTCGGGGCGCTCGGTCTTGAGCATCTGCGGCGTCGGCAGATACGGTTCATCCTCGATCAGCTGTTCGATCCGTCCGATCGACAGCATGCCCTCCGTGCGGATCGCGTCGAGGCGGCGTTCGATCTCCTCAAGCAGCGACGGATTGACGGTCCCGTCGAGATAAGCGAGCACGAGCTTTGTGCCGTTTGTGCCGCCCGCATCGCGAAACCGGCAGACGAGATCGGGACGTTTCAGGATGCGCCGCAGCAGCGTCACGTTCGTTCGGATGCTTTCCGTAAACGCCTCCTTGGGACCGAGGATCGTCATTTCGTTCTGCGGCTCGCCGACCGCGCGCGACACGAAGCCGCGCGTATCGCACACGATTGCGGTCCGTTCGCCGTCGATCAGCACGACCGTCTGCCCCTCCGTGATCGCCGACACGACCGTCTGCCAGTCGTCCGCGCGCGCCGTTTCCGACATCGTCAGCACGTTTTCGAGCAGGTATCCGATCCGATCGCGCGTGCGAAGCGCATCGGGATCGGCAAAATGGCACGGACGAAGGATCGCGTTTCCGATCCGTTTCGCGTCCGCCATGCCGTTCAGACTTGCCGCAATCGCCCGCACGCGGGTCCCGATGCAAAACGGCTGCAGGATCAGATCGGTGTTTTTCGGTCCGCAGAAGAGCGCAAGAAGGCGCTTTTTGTTTGCGGCAAGGCGCGCGTCGAGCGTTCCTTCGATCCGCGCGATCTTTGCGCGCTTCTCTTTTTTGTACGCAAAAAAGGACGGCGTCCCTTTGGGCTCCGTCTCTTTCAGTTCAAATTGCCGGTACGGCATGTCAAATTGAAACAGGGTTCGGATCACATGCTTCATGCCGTTAGCATGCGCGTTCCGTTACGCGATATGCATCAGATCCAAACGACGTCGGTTCTGCGCACGGTGTGCAGTTCATCCGTGCCGGTCACTTCGTACACGCGCAGGTTTTTGAGATTATCGCTCGCCGCCGACACGGTATAATCGCGATCGAGCCGGATCCGGAACGTGCGGATCGAATCATCCGCCGCGTCCGTTTTCTGCGGATCGAACCGCGCGCCGCCCGTTTGCTTGAACGCCGCTTCCTTGCGCGTCCAAAGCATCGCAAGCCCTTCGTTGACCGGCATGTGCGCGATCATGTTCTTTTCTTCATCCGATGCGATACGCTCGATCAGCGCTTCCCGATAGCGCGGGTCTTCGGTCGGTTCGATGTCCACGCCGACCGGCCGCCGCGATACGGCGACGCACACCGCACCCTTGCAGTGCGAAAGCGAGATCTCGCACCCGCTGCCGACCCATTTTTGATTGCCGTCGCGGTGCAGACCGGCTTTTTTGATCTCCAGTCCCAGACTGCGGCAGAGCCCCGCTTCGAGCACGCGCCACACAAAGTATCGCTGCTGTTGTAAGGCGTCGTTTCGCGTTTCCCCGATCTCCGCCTGCCGTTCGGGCGGTTCGACCTTCGTCAGCGCAAGCGACTCCGGCTGTACCGCAACGTACACGTCGAGCACCGGAATGTTCTGCCAGAACGTGCGCACGCTGTCGACCTGCTCGCTCGCCTTTTTGCCGAACGTGCATTCGTTGACGAAATGCTCGCAGTTGTTGTTGAGGATATCATACCCGCCGCTGCCGATTTGTCTGCGCGCGCGTTCGACGATCTCCTGCGGTTTTGCGGCCTTCAGCCGTTCCGCAAGTGAAAGAGAGGCGACTTCCAGAAAGCCGCCTTTCAAAAAGTCCGCAACGTCCGAGGTGCACACGCGGATATCCGCGTCGAGCAGCGAATGCCGGGCGTCCGGTGTGGGACCGAACTGGATGATCTCCGCGTGCCTGCCATATCCCCGTGTTTGTCCAGCCAGCCGGCCTGGTGCATGCAGTTCTTGTTTTTCTCGATGTAATCCGCGACGTCGCCGACGGTCCGAAAATCGCCGAAGCTGACGTCGTCCATGCGGACGTTGAACATCTCTTCGATCGCGATGACGATGTACAGCATGCCGACCGACGAGAGACCGAGATCGGTCTGCAGGTCGGACGCTTCGCTCATGTGATCCAAAATCGACGGATCCTGCACCGTCAGTTCCGCGATCTCTTTGAGTTTTTCGATGATTTCCTGTCGATTCATTTCTGATTCCTCAAAATCTTCATGCTCGGGCTGCGCTTGAAATCGGTATCGCGGATGAAGATCTTCGCCGCGCGCTGATACGACGGCAACGTACGGTTGACCGCATTGAGCTGTTCGCGAAGGTACGCGATCGGGTCCTCCTTGCCGAGCTGCATCAGCACCGCATTTCTCGGCACGACCTCAAGCACCAGCATGTCGTTCTCCGCCGTCAGCAGCGAATCCTGCACCGTTTCGAGCTCGTTGAATTTCGTTTCGACCTCCGCAGGCGAGACATTCTCGCCGTTGGACAGCACGATGATCTCCTTGATCCTGCCCGTGATGTACAGGTATCCATCCTCGTCGAACCGCGCGAGGTCGCCGGTCTTGAACCAGCCGTCCTCGAACGCCGCCGCGTTTTCCTGCGGGTTGCCGACGTAGCCGTCCATCATGTTCGGTCCCTTGAGCCACAGCTCGCCGTCAACGATCTTCAGTTCCTGTCCGGGGAACGGAATGCCGACGGACTCAGGACGGTTCAGATTGTCCGGATTGCCGGAGACGAGGTTTGCGCTCTCGGTGAGGCCGTAACCCGGATACAGATCGATGCCGAGCTTGTGGTATTCGCGCACGAGATACGGTGCGACCGGCGCCGCTCCGCAGATGATCGTCTTCATCGAATCGCCGAGCATGTTGCGCTTGAACTGTCTCGAAAGGTTCAGCGCCATCTCCGCCAGCGCCGGAACGACGACCCACACAGTCGGACGGAACACGGCGATCTCGCGGAACATGTCCTTGTTGTTGCGGCAGATGTGCAATGCGCTTCCGGTGTAAAGGCACGCCATCAGGTTGCGAATCAGTCCGAATACGTGCGTCAGCGGCAGTACGAGGAAATACCGCTGTTCGAAGATCTCTTTGATGCCGTAGCAGCCGTACTTGGTGCCGGTCATGACCGCGCGGTTGCTGAGCAGCGCGCCCTTGCTTCTGCCGGTGGTGCCGCCCGTGAACATGATGACGCACGGATCCTCCGGCGCCGTCTCGACCGCATCCGCGGGCTCGCCCTGCGCGTCGACGCCGAGCAGTGCAACGGGCATCGGATCGGGCAGCTTGGCTTTTAGCGTATCGTCGACAAGAAGCGCTTTGAGTCCGAACATGCGCGACAGTCCCGCGACCGTCATGCCGTCCAGCTGCGGCGGCAAAAGCGCCGCGACCGCGCCGCTCGTGACAGCCGCCAGATACGCAACGACGAATCCGCAGCCGTTCATCGCGAACACGCCGACA
>ONMC01000186.1 GCA_900318745.1 uncultured Eubacteriales bacterium | reverse complement strand
TCCCAGACAATGCAGCCATAGTCATCCCAATTGTCCAGCGCATAATTCCTTTCGACTATCATCCGTTCATACATGGCTTTCGTACGGTTATCGCCTTCACGGGAGATGCATTGCGGATCGTCGCCCAGAAGTGCTTTTACGAACCTTTGTGCATCATCGTCCGAAAAACGGCGCGGTGAAACGTGTGCAATCGGCAGTTCCGCATCCGGCACGATCACCTCCGCATCTACGTCCACGGTCAGACGTCCGCCGTTGCTTTTCAGTTTGACCGAATAACGCTCCGGCACGGCAAGGCGTTCCCGCCAGTCAACCGTCTTGCCGGTCGTATAACCTGGTTTCTCCTGCGCCTTTTCGATCATTGCGCTTTGATCCTTTCCGACCACGATCGGATTCTCCGGCGTCGACTGGCAGGCGCAGAGAAGTAAAAGGGATGCGATAAGAACAAGAAACAATCGCTTTTTCATCGAAAAACTCCTTTCGGTTTGCTGCTTTCAGCATACCGAGTCTGCGCGGGAAAAACATTGCGAAACTGTAATGAAGTTGTAATGAAAATGTGTTATGCTTCCACCTCATCCGTCGCCTGTCGGCACCACCTTCCCCGTGAGAGGGGAAGGCTCCATGCGGAGGCTTCTCCCCCTTTAGGGTGGAGAAGCTGTTACCGAAGGTAACTGATGAGGGGGTCATGGCAGCGTCACCGAAACCGTCGTACCTTTGCCGAGTTCGCTGTCGACGGTGATCGCTGCGCCGTGTGCATCGGCGATCGTTTTGACAAGCGCAAGTCCCAAGCCGCTGCCGCCCTGCTTTTTGCTGCGGCTCTTGTCGACACGGAAGAACGGCTCAAAGATACGGTCGATCGCTTCCTTCGGGATCCCTCTGCCGCGATCGGACACCGAGAAGGTCTTTCCCGTTACGGTCAGCAGAATCGGCTTTTCGGGCGCATCGGCATCGTAGGCGTTCGCCGCATTGACAATCAGATTGTTAAGGAGCGAGTGCATCAGATCGGGATTCAGAACAAGCGTATCCGTTTCACATTGCACACAAAGCGTTGCGCCGCGTTCATTGAGTTTCGCTTCAATGCCTTCTTTGACGTCTTCCAGTAATTCCGGAATACTGACGCTTTGCAATTCGATCTCCTCGTCGGAGGTCGTGAGCTTCAAAAGGTTCTGCGTCAGCCGTTCGAGCCATTGTGTCTGCGCCTCGATGTGTGCAAGCGATGCGTCGCGCTCGTCCTCGGAAAGGTTCGCGCGGCGTAAAAGACCGGCGTGGAGGATCAGCCCGGTCATGGGCGTTTTAAATTCATGCGTGACGCCGCCGATAAACAGCCGCTGCCGTTCGTTGCGCTCGGAAAGCTCCGAAATCTTCGTTTCCACCGCGTCCGCCATGCGGTTGAAATCCTCGCCGAGCGTTCCGATCTCGTCTTTTGTTCGCACCTTGACGCGCTTTTCATACGCGCCGTCGGCGATCTCGCGCGCAGTTTCGGAAAGTGCAGTGATCGGTTTGGTGCTGCGCCGCACCAACAGCATAACCACCACCGCGCCGAGCGCGATCGCAGCGATGCTGACGCCCGCAAAGATCCACGTCATGCGAGAAATACGGTTGTAAACGTCTGAGACGTCCTCTACCACGTACACATCATAGGTTTTTCTTCCGACCGACGTGCTGCTTCCCGCGATCAGAAGCCGTCGCCCCTGTACCGTGACAGCAACCGGCTCTGCTTCGCCGTAGTCATCGCTTTGCTGCACATATGCCGACGGATCGATGGTCACACTCGAAACGACAGCTTCGCCATCCTGCATCAGCACGGAGGTCTGATCGGCAAAGCGCGTGAAGCAGTAGCGGACCAGCGAGGCATGTACGGCATCGGAATCGCTGTTTGCCGCATAATAGTTCGCCATCTCGGAAAACGAGGTGCGCAGGGTCTGCTGTTTCCGCTGCACCTGCTCAACCGACAGCGACAGGATCGTATTCTTTGCAAACAGCAGCAGCGAAAGCGAGACAGCAAGAATGACAACAGTCAGGACGATCGAAACAAGCAGCGTAATGCGGTTACTCAATTTCATTTACCGATCCTCCAGCCGATAGCCGAGCTTATGGATGGAGCGGATCGCATCCTCCAGATCGAGCTTTTTTCGCAGCGCGGAGATCTTGACGTCCACCATGCGCGTTTCGCCGAGATAGTCGAATCCCCACACCTCGTTCAACAGTCGTTCGCGCGAAACGGTCATGTTCTTGTGCCGCAGCAGCGCAACGAGCACGTCGAACTCCAACGGCTGCAAGTCAATCAGTTCACCGCCCTTCGTGACCGTATGCGTTTCGGTATTGACGACAATATCCTTAACGCGATAGACGGCGTT
>ONMC01000187.1 GCA_900318745.1 uncultured Eubacteriales bacterium | reverse complement strand
ATATGACTGCGTTCTATGTTTCGCTCGTTTCGGATCTGAGAGAAAGAGGGTATTGAGACCGACAAAAACAGAGCCCGGCTTGCAACCGGGCTCTGTTTGTTTGATACGGTCGATCAGCTCTTGGTTCCGACCTTGCCGCTGGCCTTGACGTAATCCGCGTACATCCAGCCTTTCTTGCCGTCGCTCTTGACCTTGACGTAGTACCACTTGCCGTCTGAAGACTTGTAGTAGATCGTCACGGCTTCGCCCTTTGCATACTCCTTGATGCACTGCGAGGAGTTGCTTGCATCCTTGCGAAGCGCGATCGTGGAGGCGTTGACCGTTCCGGAGACCTCGCCGGTCGCACCGCTGGGCGCGCTGCCGGTCTTGACGTAATCATTCTTGATGTAGCCGTACTTGGAGTCGCACTTTACGAACCACCAGCCGTCCTGCTCCACATAAAGCGTCAGCTTCGTGTTCTTTGCAATGTCGGACTTGACCTTGTCGTACTTCGTGCCGGGACCCTTGCGCATGTTGACCTTGTCGCCGCTGACATAACCGTCTTTCGCGTTCTTCTTCATCGTTGAAGTCGGCTCCGTGTAATAGCCGAGCGCGGTTGCGGACGGGTTCGCCGTTGCCTGTGACGGCGGCGTGTTGATCACCGGATCACCGGAATTGCCGGGGTCGGTCGTGGCATTGGGGTCGGTCGTGGCATTGGGATCGGTCGTGGTGTTCGGATCGATCGGGTTCAGAGCCGGATCGGGCGTAACGACGGCGGTCGTCGGCTCGATCGAGGGTTCTTCGGTCGCCTCGATCGTTGCGGTGGGCGAAACGGTCGGCTTGTTTCTGCTGCCGGATTTATTGCAGTTCGAAATCAGAACGATCGCCACCGTAATCAAGGCAATGACCAGAACGGCGATTGCCGATAAAAACAGTATACCCGCAGGCGTGGGTTTGATCTTCTTTTTCGCCATAATAATCCCCTTCCTTATTGAAGTACTTTTATCATACACGATTTTTCAAAAAAAAGAAAGTGTCTAACAGACTTTTTTTGCTAAATAATTGCGGAATTTTCATGAAGATTCAGACATAGCGCGAAAATATAAGAAAAGTGTTGCAAAAAGATATGGAAATCGTACAACGCGTATGCTATAATATTCAATGGTCAGGAATCTGAACTATCAAGGAGGATGTATGACGAACAAAATCACCCAGATCCCGTTCCGGGGCACTCCCGAACAGGAAGCAAAGCTGAAAGAAGTCATTGCGGCGCACAAGGGCCACAGTGACGCGATGATGCCCGTGCTTCAGCAGGCACAGGAAATTTACGGCTATCTGCCGATCGAAGTGCAGACGATGATCGCAGAAGGTCTCGGCGTATCGCTCGAACAGGTTTACGGCGTTTCCACGTTCTATTCGTGGTTCACGCTCGAGCCGAAGGGCGAACACCTCATCCGCGTATGCCTCGGCACGGCGTGCTATGTCAAGGGTTCCGCAGACATTCTTGCTGAACTGGAACGCCAGCTCGGCATCAAGGCGGGACACACCACCAACGACGGCAAGTTCACGCTGGAAGCAACGCGCTGCCTCGGCTGCTGCGGTCTCGCTCCGGTCATGACCGTCGACGACGAAGTTTTCGGCCGTCTGGTTCCCGCAGATGTAAAGGGTATTGTAGACAAATTCCGCGCATAACCGAAAGGAAACAAACATGACTATCCGGGAGATGGCTGAACGCATTGATGCCGAAGTGTATGCAGAGCCGGATCAGCTCGAAATTGATCTTCAGGGCGCTTTCGGCAGCGACATGATGAGCGATGTTCTCGCTTTTGCGGACGACCGCGACGTGCTCCTGACGGGGCTTCTGAACCCGCAGATCGTTCGGACCGCGCATATGCTCGATATGAGATGCATCATCATCGTTCGCGGCAAAAAGGCGACCGACGAGATCAAGACGCTTGCAAAGGAAAACCATATCGCGCTTCTGGAAACGAAGCTGACGATGTATGAAGCAAGCGGAAGACTGTACGAAGGCGGACTGGGAAGATGACAGAGAACGAACCGCTGCACTTTCATTACGACGTAGACGGCAACAACTTTACGTCTGCGGGCGAGGCCTCCGTGCAGGTAAAGCGCATGCTGCGTCAGATGGGGTTTCATCCCGATCTGATCCGCAGGATCTCCGTTGCCATGTACGAAGGCGAGATCAATATGGTGATCCACGCGAAAGGCGGAGATGCGGACGTTTATGTGACGCCCGAATGCATCACGGTCATTCTGAAGGACGTCGGCCCCGGCATCCCCAATATCGAGCTGGCCATGAGCGAGGGCTATTCCACCGCCAGCGA
>ONMC01000189.1 GCA_900318745.1 uncultured Eubacteriales bacterium | reverse complement strand
AGATCGTGATCTCGGTGCCGTCCACGGTGATGGAGCCGGGAACTTTGACGGTCTTGCCGTCTTCTTCGAACTCGGGTTCCTTGGACGAAACGGTGTGCTTGTTCTCGCCGATCACGCCGCAATAGCCCTTCTGTGCGGTGTCGTACTTCAAAAGATGTGCGAGCATTGCCGGGCTGGTCAGGTCGTTGATCGCAACGATCTTATATCCCTTTGCTCCGAACATCTGACGGAATGCCAAACGGCCGATACGACCGAAACCGTTGATAGCAACTCTTACCATATGAGATTCCTCCTGAATATATGATTTCTTTAATATCCTACAACAAACCCGCACAAAATGCAAGAGAAACGTCGTAAGAAATACGTAAATTCACGCGTATCAGTATTCGATCACCTTCGTATTCGAAACGATCGCGCCGCTGTTCGTCAGTTTCCTGATCAGCGTCATCGTCGCCGTGCCGTGCGGCGGGAAATCCTCGGGAATCGGGATCACCAGAATGTAATCGCAATAAACGGTTTCGTCGTCCGTATACCGGTACGTTTCCGAATGCAGTTTGCTTCCCTCCGCGGGGATCTCGCGCCCGTCGATGCTCACCGTGACGGTCACGCCGCCGTTTTTCAGCGTCTCGGGATCGCTGCCGACCGTCAGCTGCTGTTCGAGATCCGTCGTTCCAAACATGCGCACGGTGAAACAGTTCGGGAAGATCTCGCCGAACAACCATTCGGCGACCCCGCCTACGTCCTCCTCGGAGTCGAACCGCCAGTCGATCCAAAGCTCGACGTCCGGTTCGAACGTTTCCGTATGCGTCTGTTCACCCGTTTCGTCCGATACCGTATAGGTCAGTTCCATCGCAAGGTCCGCATCCGCGTGGTCTGCATAAAATGCGTTCGCGTCAAAGCCGTCGTCGCGATCGCCTGCGCGCAGCCGGTATGTCTGCTCCCCGATCTCCTGCGGCGTCAGTTCGGTTTCATACGCGGGTTCGTCGACGCCCGGCACCGTCAGCCGCAACGAAACCGACGTGATCCGTTCCGGCACCGAAACGGTCAGCATCGCATAATAGACCTGTGATGCGCGGTAATAGTAGGCAACCTCCACCCCCGGCGTCGGAACCGGCGTGACCTGCGGCGTCTCCGTCGGCTGTACCGCGGGCGTCGGTTCGGACGTCGCTTCCGGTGAAGCGTCCTCCGTCGGCGATGCATCGGGTTCCGATGCAATCGCGGCTTCCGTAGGCGTCGGAGCCGGCGCGTCTGTCCGCGTTTCGGCCGGCGTGCTCGCCGCAGCGGTTGCTTCGGCGGTCTGCGCAGGGGTTGCGGCGCCGGGCAGCATCAGCCCGATCGTGATCAGCCCCGCCGCCGCGAGATACAGAAGCATCTTATGCTTTGTTTTCGGGACAGTCTCATCCGCCGGCGTGTTGCGGTTGAACTCGTCTGGAAGCACCGCAAATTCCGGCGCTCCGCCCTCATGAAACTCCGGCGGTCTTTCATTCAGTTGTTCGATCCGGTCGCTCATTTCCGATGCACGTCAAGCTGCGGGAACGGCACCTCGACGCCGAGCTTGCGCATGCCGATGAACAGATCGCGGTTCAGCGCGCGCGCACCGGCAAAGATATCCGCCTCCGCGACCTCGACGATAAACTTCAGAACGACCGCGGAATCATCCAGCCGGTCGACGCCGAGATAGACCGGCGCCGACTTCATCAGCGTCGGATGCGCTTCATAGATCTCGCGAAGCAGGTCCGGGATCTTCTCTTCAAGCGCCGTAAGATCCGTTTCATACGGGATCGGGAACTCCGCGACCGCCTTGGACGCGTTGTCCGAGCGGTTCAGAATGTTCTTCATGTCGGAATTGTTGATGATCTTGACGTTTCCGCCCGGATCGGTCAGAACGGTCGTGCGCACACTGATGTCGGTGACCGTGCCGCGGAAGCCGTTGATCTCGATGATGTCGCCGATGTTGTACTGGTTGTCGATCAGAATGAACATGCCGGAAGGATCACCGCATAGCGCAGCAGGTTGCGCGTCAGCGCAATCAGCGTGCGCGTGCGGTTGCGCTTCGGCTTCAGAAGACTCAGGACGTAGCCGATCACGCCCTCCGCCGCGAACAGCACGAACAGGATGACGAGCGACTTGATGATTGCCTTCGGATTCCACGCGATCTTCGGGATCTCCTCCACCCAGCCGACTCTGCGGCCGATGAAATAAACGGCTGCGGCGAGGATCGCGCAGACGATCACGCGGATCAATGCTTTGTGTTTTTTCATAAACGCTCCTTTCGGATACTCTGCGATTATATATTTCAGTATAAGCGAACCGATCCCCTGCTGTCAATTAAAAAGAGACCGCCGAAGCGGTCCCGGTTCGTTTATTCTTCGTCGGTATTCAGTTCCTCGGCGACGATGTACAGCGGACGGCGTTTGAGCTCGTCGTACATGCGCCCGAGATACATGCCGTACACGCCTAAAAACGCGAACAGCATTGCGAACAGCACAAGTCCTCCGACCGCCGCCCACAGCCACTGCGGACACGCGGAACCGAAGATCGCCGTCAGCACGATCATCGCGATCAGCCCCAAAACGCCGAGAACGCCGAGCGCGATGCCGACGCCGAACGGCAGTTCCAACGGCTTCGAGGAGAAGTTGAAGATGCCGTCGCAGGCGAGCTTGAGCATCTTTTTGAGCGTATACTTCGTCTTGCCCGCCGCGCGCTCCTCGCGCACATATTCGATCGGCACGGCTTCGAAGCCCATCCATGCGGACATCCCTCGCAAAAACCGCGCCTGCTCGCGCATGTTCAGAAAGACGTTCGCGACCTTGCGGTCGATGAGCCGGAAATCGCCGGTGTCCAGCGGGATCGGGTATGCGCTCATCCATGACAGCAGGCGGTAGTAGACCTTTGCCGTCAGCTTCTTGAACAGCGTTTCGCCCTTGCGTTTTTTGCGCTTGCCGTAGACGATGTCCGCGCCGTCCTTCCACATCTCCACCATCTTGGGGATCAGTTCCGGCGGGTCCTGCAGATCGACGTCGATGATGATCAGCGCGTCGCCTTTTGCATGGTCCATGCCGCAGGTCACGGCAAGCTGATGGCCGAAGTTACGCGAGAACGAATAGACCTTCACGGTGTCCGGATGCGCCTTTGCAAGCGTGCGCAGCTCCTTCATCGTGCCGTCGCGGCTGCCGTCGTTCACGTAGATGATCTCATATGGATGCCCCGTCGCCCGCATCGCCGCGTCCATGCGCCGATAGGACTCCATGAGGACCTCTTCCTCATAATAGACCGGAATGATCAAAGAAAGCATTTGTTCCGCCATCGCTGCCTCCGCGTGTATTTTTATTTAGTATAGCCCAAAAAAGTTGTGGTTGCAATTCCTTTTTGCGGGATATATAATACTCGTGAATATGATTTGCAAAGGAGTATTTCTATGGCAATTGTAACCAGCACCGAAATGTTCAAAAAAGCATATGACGGCGGATACGCGATCGGCGCGTTCAACGTCAACAACATGGAGATCATCCAGGGCATCACCGCGGCGGCGATCGCAGAGCGCGCACCGCTGATCCTGCAGGTATCGAAGGGCGCGCGCGCATACGCAAACCACATCTACCTGATGAAGCTCATCGAAGCGGCGATCGAGGATGCGGAGCAGAACGCGGGCTTCGATCTGCCGATCTGCGTCCATCTGGACCACGGCGACAGCTTCGAGCTGTGCAAGAGCTGCATCGACGGCGGCTTCACCTCCGTCATGATCGACAAGTCCGGTCTGCCGCTTAAGGAGAACATCGCGATCACCAAGCAGGTCGTCGAATATGCGCACGATCACGGCGTGGTCGTTGAGGCGGAACTCGGCACGCTTGCAGGCGTCGAGGATGAAGTCAAAGTGTCCGCGGAGAATTCCAGCTACACGCGTCCCGAGGATGTGCAGGAATTCGTCGAGAGCACCGGCTGCGACTCGCTCGCGATCGCGATCGGCACGAGCCACGGCGCATACAAGTTCACCGCGGCGCAGTGCACGAGAAACGAGCAGGGCCTGCTCGTTCCCCCGCCCCTCCGGTTCGACATCCTCCGCGAAGTCGAAAAGCGCCTGCCCGGCTTCCCGATCGTTCTGCACGGTTCGTCCTCCGTTCCGCAGGAATTCGTGAAGATCATCAACGAGAACGGCGGCAAGATGCCCGACGCAGTCGGCATCCCCGAGGAACAGCTCAGAGAAGCGGCGCGCATGGCGGTCTGCAAGATCAACATCGACAGCGACCTGCGCCT
>ONMC01000191.1 GCA_900318745.1 uncultured Eubacteriales bacterium | reverse complement strand
CATCGCGATCGATGTGCGCGGGCCAGCATACGCCGTTGTACGCTTCGACCAGCTTTGCCGCGGCAGCCAGATCCAGATCCGTTGCCGCCGGCAGAAAGTACGGGTCCTCCCCGATCTTCTCGTCCTGTGCGTTCATGATCGGCTGTTCGCCGAAGATCTCCACGCGGTTCTTGATCTTCATGCGGTGCGTCTTGATCTCGTTCCCGAATGCCATGGCGTCTTCGAGTGTTTCGAAAACGCACAGAAGATGCACATCCTCGGCGGTCGTCAGCTCCATTCCGGCGATCGGAACGATGCCGTATTCCCCGCATGCTTCGAAGAATGCCGGACAGTTGTCCGTCGTGTTATGGTCGGTCAGCGCCGCAAGGTCCAGCTCGCAAAGATGCGCCATTCCGGCGATATTGCACGGCGTCATGTCCATGTCTCCGCACGGAGACAGGCAGGAATGCATATGCAGATCGTACCGCAGCGTTCTCATCCGAGCAGTGCGCCGACCTCGGCACACACCTCAAACGTGGATTTTTCGGTCATCAGCAGGTTCAGACCATGCAGCTTTGCCGCAGCGATCACCGGCTCGTCCGGACGTACGCCTTCGGAAAAGACGATGCAGGCGCAATCGGTCAGCTGTCCGACCGCCGCTACGTTCACGTTCGACATGATCGTGACCCAGCAATCGCCGCTCTCGGCGCGTCCCATGACCCAGCTCAGAAGATCGCCCGCGTATCCGCCGGTCACCTCGCGGTCGCCGTCGGACAGCAGCAGAGGTTCGTATCCCGTTTGTTCGATCAATTCGTGTACCGTCATGCCTCTTCTCCCTTTCCGTCCTCTTTCTGCAGGGTCTTGAGCTGCTCCTTCATGCGGATGATGCAGTCGTCGAGCGAAGCTTCGCCGCGAACGACATCCTCTGCATGCGCGCGGCACGTAGGCGCGCCGCACGATCCGCAGTCCATGCCCGGAAGCTGTTTCCAGATGCGCTCGATCTCGGACATCATCCGGAACGATTGCGCACGATCGGAATTCAGAAGTTCCGCAGAGCTGTACTCACCCGGTTCGACTGTCAGGATATCGCGCGGGATCGGCTCATCTTCGCCGAGCGTGATGCGGTTCTGGACGATCGGCATATACCGCTGCAGCGAACGGATGCGAACGCGCGCGATATACGGATTTTCCACCGCCATGACGCCGCCGACGCAACCGCCCGGGCAGGCGTTCATCTCGACGAATTTCAGATCGGGGAAATGCCCCATCTCGATGTCGTCGAGCACGCGGATGATGTTCTCCACACCGTCCGCCGCCAGATACCGGTCGTTCATCAGCGCGCTTGCTTCTCCGCCCGAAGACGGCCAGCTCATGCCGATCGCGCCCGATTCGCTCGTGACCTTCGGCGTGCGCTTGCGATCCATCTTGGACAGCAGGCGAAAATACACATCGCTCATGGAGACCACGTAGTCCACGTAGCACTCCTTGTCGGACGGCGTATTCTTGACCCAGCTGACCTTTGCGGGACAGGGCGAAATGAACACGGTCTTCACGTCCTCCGGCTTCAGCTCCGGATGCTCCTTCAGCGCGCGCTCCTTCGCGAGCCTGCCTGCAAGCTCGATCGGCGGCGCAACCGGGACCATCTTGCTGCGAAGCGTCGGGAACCGCAAAGAGATCAGCCGCACAACGACCGGACATGCCGTGCTGATGAACGGCATCTTCGCGTCCCCCATGCGCTGCATGTAGGCGCGTGTATAATCGGTGACGAGCTCTGCGGCCTTTGCGACTTCGAAAATGTCGTTGAAGCCGAGATCCATCAATCCCTGCAGGAGATAATCGGCGTCGTCGAGATTCGCAAACTGGCCGAACAGAGACGGCGCAGGCAGCGCGATCAGGAACTTGCTGCGATCAAGCGAATCCCATTTGTCAAAATCGGCCTTTTTCGCCTTATAGGGACAGTGGCGGATGCACTCTCCGCAGTCGATGCAGAGGTGCGGATTGATACAAGCTTTTCCGTCGCGAATGCGGATCGCCTGCGTGGGGCAGCGGCGCAAGCAGGTGGTACACCCCTTGCACTTATCCGCGTCCAGCGATACGGAATGCTTGTAAACGATCATGCGTCCTCCTTATGCCGGCAAAAACTTGAGTTCGATCGTCGTGCCGACGCC
>ONMC01000192.1 GCA_900318745.1 uncultured Eubacteriales bacterium | reverse complement strand
AAGTTCGTGAAGAACATGAGCGGCGCGTGCGTGCTCGATACGAGCATGCGCTCCACATAGTCTTCATCGCGCGTCGCCTGTCCCTTGACGCCTTTGCCGCCGCGGTTCTGCGCGCGGAACGCTTCGGACGGCGTACGCTTGATGTATCCGAAATGCGTCATGGTGACAGCCATTTCTTCTTCCTGGATGATGTCGTCGAGATCGATGTCGTCCAGCGCCTGCGTGATCTCGGTGCGGCGCGGATCGGCAAGGCGCGCTTTCACGTCAAGCGCTTCCTCCTTAACGACCTCGAGAAGCTTATGCTCATCGGAAAGGATCGTGCGAAGGTATGCCGCACGCTCCTTGAGCTGCCGGTCCTCTTCGAGAAGACGGTCGCGCTCGAGTCCGGTGAGACGCTGCAGACGCATGTCGAGGATCGCCTGCGCCTGGCGTTCGGAAAAGTCGAACTTGGTGCACAGACCTTCCTTTGCCGCCTGTCCGTTCGGCGACGCCTTGATGAGCGCGATGATCTCGTCGATCACGTCGAGCGCGCGCAGCAGACCGTCGAGAATGTGCAGACGCTCTTCGGCGCGGTTCAGATCGAAACGTGTGCGCCGCGTGACGACGTCCTTCTGGTGCTCCAGATAATAGTACAGGATCTGCTTGAGATCGAGGATCTTCGGTTCGCCGTCCACCAGTGCAAGGTTGATGACGCCGAACGTATCCTGCAGCTGCGTATGTTTATACAGGTTGTTCAGAACGACGTTCGCATTGACGTCCTTTTTGAGTTCGATAACGATATGCGTGCCGTTGCGGTCCGTCTCGTCGCGCAGGTCGGAAATGCCTTCGATGCGTTTTTCATGCACGAGGTCCGCAATGCTCTCGACGAGCCGCGCCTTATTGACCTGATACGGGATCTCGGTCACGACGATGCGGCTGCGGTTCTGCGAAAGCTGTTCGATCTCGGTCTTTGCACGGACGATCAGCTTGCCGCGTCCGGTGCGGTACGCCTGTGCGATGCCGCTTCTGCCGAGGATCGTTGCGCCGGTCGGAAAATCGGGACCGGGGATGTACTGCATCAGTTCGTCGACCGTAATGTCCGGATTGTCGATCAATGCGACCAGTCCGTCGATCGTTTCACCGAGGTTATGCGGCGGCATGTTCGTCGCCATACCGACCGCGATGCCGTTGCTGCCGTTGACGAGCAGATTCGGGAACCGCGCGGGCAGAACCGTCGGCTCCTGCTGCGTGCCGTCGAAGTTCGGCTGGAAATCGACCGTGTCCTTATCGATGTCGCGCATCATTTCCATTGCCATCTTCGAAAGACGCGCTTCGGTATAACGCATTGCCGCCGCGCCGTCGCCGTCGGCGGAACCGAAGTTTCCCTGTCCCTCGACGAGCGGATAGCGCGTGTTGAAGTCCTGCGCAAGACGCACCATCGCGTCGTACACGGACGAGTCGCCGTGCGGATGATATTTACCCATGCAGTCGCCGACGATACGTGCGGACTTTCTCGTGGGCTTATCGGGCGTGACGCCGAGTTCTTCCATCGAGTGCAGGATGCGGCGGTGCACCGGTTTCATGCCGTCGCGCACATCGGGAAGCGCGCGGCTCGTGATGACCGACATCGCGTAAGCGATGAAGCTCTTCTGCATCTCGCGTTCGAGATTGATCGGCCGGATGCGGCCGGTATTGGTGGTTGTCGTTTCGCTCATGTCTTTTACCTCATCAGATATCCAGATCGGTGACCAGCTTCGCGTTCTGTTCGATGAACTCGCGCCGGGGCTCGACCTTGTCGCCCATCAGCAGCGTAAAGAGCCGGTCCGCTTCGACCGCGTCCTCGACCGTGACCTTCAGCATCAGACGCTGTTCGGGGTCCATCGTCGTCTCCCAAAGCTGTTCCGGGTTCATTTCGCCGAGACCTTTGTAACGCTGGATCTCCGGTTTCGGATCGGCGCCGATCTCCTTGAGCTTGGCGTCGAGTTCTTCGTCGGAATACACGTACCACTGTTGCTTGCCGCGCTTGACGCGATACAGCGGCGGCTGTGCGATATACACGTAGCCCTCGTCCACCAACGGACGCATGTGACGGTAGAAGAACGTGAGCAGCAGAATGCGGATATGGCTGCCGTCGACGTCCG
>ONMC01000197.1 GCA_900318745.1 uncultured Eubacteriales bacterium | reverse complement strand
CGAAAATGTTGCGATCCCCGAATAGACCTTTCCGAGTGTCTTCGGAAGCGGGTACGGAATGTACGCAGCCTTGTAGTTGTTCGCAAACACTTGCGCATATCCGTCCATGCGTTCCGAAATGTATGCATATTCTTCAACACTGCACGATCTTGACGAGCCGCGATCCAATTCCTGAAGCAACAGAATATCCGGATGGATCGCTTCAATCTCATTGCAGATGCCCGCCATATTATTCAGCACGGCTTCTTTGCTTTCGGCGCGTACCATCGTTCCGCCGTCAAGGAAGGAATCCGAATTCTCATCCAACGCACCGAACCCGACGTTCCAGGTCATCAGTGTAACGGGTTCACCGACATACAGCGTCTTTTGGGCGGTTCCTTCCGATGCGATCGATTCGAGATCGGAAGGACGGTATTCTGTAATCGACACGAATGCGAGCAATGCCGCGACCAAAAGCAGAATCGCGCCGAGCACAATCGCGATCGCCTTGAGGATATTTGAAAGAAAACTACGCTTGTTCTTTGACTTCTCCATGTTCTTCCCCTTCCGCTTTATGATATTTGTTCCAGATCACGCGTGCGAACAGCGCCGTAAGAAGCGTCAATACAAACAGCACGCATTCCGTGACCCAAACAGAACTGAATTTCGATACAACGACGGCCGTTCCGTCGACCGCAAGATGCAACAGGATCGCAAGCGGATAAAGCATCCATTTGCCTTTCCGATTAGCGCCAAACCACACGATCACAGACAAGGAGATCTGCATGATAACGGCAAAGATTCGCTCGATCACACCGAGCAGGAACGTATACGGCGCACTGCTTGTGAGACTGTCTAAAAGCGCCAGCGCTTGCGGCATTTGCTCCGGCGTTACGTCTTTCATCAAAAGCGAAACAAGCCCATGATTCAGCATAACGGACATGACGATATTGCTGATCATTGTAGTACCGAGCAGGACTGCAGCCTCGCACAATCCGCCGTAAAGCGCATACAGCCAGATGTTGCCCATGATCGTCTTGCCGATCGTGAGAACACCCAGCACGAGCTGATGCACAAGTGATTCCGCAACCAGCGCAAAGATCAGCATCACGGCCATGCCGATGAAAAACGGCAGCAGGTCGGCATGTTTTTTCTTTCGAAACCATATGCATAAAAGCACCGGTATCGAGAAACTCAATAACGCTGTGATTCCCATGCATACCATGGACCAAACCGAAACAGATGCGTTCATATCTCTCCCTCCTTATTCTCACGCAGCAACGGATATCTGCGTCCGTTGACGTATGCGTTTACGGCAGCTCTGTGATCTTCCGCAAACAGATCGGGAAGTTCGCTCGGATCAAAGAATCGAAGTTCCAAAGACTCTGCGTCGGTTCGCGGCTCCCCCTTGATGATCTCCGCAAGATAGTAAGCGCCGACGGTGTGCGCTTGATCGCCGTTGCTCCACACCATGTTGTGATTGTGATAGATCCCGAGAAACGACGTCAGCCGAACGGTCAGTCCGGTTTCTTCATAAACTTCTCGCAGCGCCGTTTCTTCATAGGTTTCATTCAGTTCCATAAGCCCGCCGATCAATCCCCACCGGTTGTTGTCGCTGCGACGCTGCAAAAGAATGCATCCGTTCCGCTCGATGACCGCTCCGGCACAGTTCAGAATGATCCTATCGCTTCCGATTTTTTCTCTCAGTTCTTTGATATAGTCCATTTTTACGAATACTTATAGTTCTCTTTTGAGCATGATGATGTCGTCTGTTCTGTACTCCTCTGTGAATCCATGCTTCAGGAACAGTGTGATTCCCGGGTTATCTATGGCGATATCGTCATACAGCACTTTTACGCCGTTTCTTTTTGCGGCGCTGCACAGGAGGTCCAATCCGGCTGCGCCGTACCCTTTCCCTCTGTATGGCGCCTCAATGATGACGTCTGCAAAATAACGGTCGGAGTCTTTGTCATAATGATAAGCGATTTCGCCGATCAATTGTCCGGAATTCTTTTTCAGATATCTGTAATA